>CAYXHX010000055.1:10523-11482 GCA_964464835.1 uncultured Chitinophagaceae bacterium
GAAAATTTCCAGCCTTATATGTGTTTCCGGGAGGCATATCTTTTGTATCAATTGTTTCCACATTCTTATTACATGAAACTAGCATGATGATACATAGAAACCCTAAAAGTTGAATTTTCATTTTAGTTTGTTTTGAAAGCTAAAATACAACCTTTTTTACCCTAACAAATAATCCGTTTCAGCGATTATTTATATATCCAAAAAATTTATTTGAAAAAAAAGTTTTGGAATATAAAATACCATAATTTCATTTTCTAAAACCTCTTTATATGAAAACAAGATTACCAAAACGCTTAATGATTGCGTGCCTGATCATTTCGCCGTTCTTCACTATGGCACAGAAACAATTTACCGAATCAAAGGTTATTGCAAAAAGTAGTTTAAACTTCAAAACTATTAGCCAAAGGCAACAGCCAAACACTGATGCAGCAACTGAAGCAAACCCTTTTATTGCAAGCAAACTCAAGCAAATCCTGAATTTGCAAAAAACTTTTGTAAACTCTCCATTATTACCGAAAGGGAAATCAGCCGGATCAAATATTACTATTCCCACTGATAATTCTGTTTCAAATGATGATGATTTACTTGCAGCAGGAAGCCCGGCTCCTTTACTTTCATTCAAGGGTTCAAAGGAAAATAAGAGTAAAATTTACCCACCGGACCCAAGTGGTGCAGTAAGTGCCGATTATGTAATGCATACCAATAACCAGGAATATGTCATTTCTGATAAAACAGGTGCACTTGTTTTATCATTGCCTGTTGATTCTTTCTGGAATGGCTTTACTACAAATTTCGCCATTGCATATCCCCATGTAGTGTATGATAATCAACGTAGCCATTTTTATGTTTCTACTTTAGGTGTGAATACCACAACCGGAAATTATAGTTTAATGTTTGGGGCATCAGCAACGAATGACCCCACCGGTAATTGGTACCTTTTTGCACTTGACTTAGGCGCT
>CAYXHX010000056.1:0-330 GCA_964464835.1 uncultured Chitinophagaceae bacterium
CTCTGGTACATCAATTCCCGGATTTCATCAACGGGGCATAAAGAAGAAATGACAACAGCAGCGGCTTTATTTAATTGTATCAATGTTTGTGGTGTTTGTTCATGTTGCCATTCATGTGTTGCTATTTTTTCCCGGGTATCTTTTTCTTCCTGTTCAGTTGAAGGCTGTTCTTGTTCTTCGGAAATAAAATTCATTTTAAAACCTTTTAGTTGAATGTCATGGCAAATATTCCATAGAAAAGTTTTATAGTAATTTAAAAAAAGAATTTGTACTGCAGGTATATTTTCGGTATTAAAGCCATTGTAAAATGATGCATAAACATATACTTCA
>CAYXHX010000056.1:340-11414 GCA_964464835.1 uncultured Chitinophagaceae bacterium
GATGCGTATGTATCAAGCGTTTCAGGAATCCGCACGACCAATTCCCTGCTCCTTGCATACACGGGCCAGGCAATACGGCGGACATCATCATGGCCTTCGAAATGTTTGTAATTCAAATATTCGCCTTCCATTTTACGGATTTCATCTACACGTTGATTTTCTTCATCGGTTTTCCTTGGCACCACTGTCATTGGAGGGATTTCACGAGATGGTGGCGGATTGTAGAATTGGTTATTCGCAGGAAGGGAAATTGCCAATGAAAAAAATTGGAAAAAATCTTCAAAATAAATCCACGCTTGTTGAACCTGGTATGTTTTTATCTCAGGTAAATCCCAATAAAATAAAGCAGCATATTTTTTTGAAAAAAAACTGAATGCATTTTTTTCTACAGGTAAAAATTTAACAGAATACATTCTTTCATTGTATCGAACCCGGAATTTTAAAAATCCAAATGCCGGCTTTAATACAGGATGGATATCCAATTGAATCATTGGCCTGCTAATCAATTGATCATTCGTTGAAGACATCGTAAAATGAATTTGCAGTTTTCCTCTTTTTTTTACTATTAAAAAAAATATACATGAAATGAGAACGGTTATTAACGAAAACGATAACAATAGGAGAATGCAAAACAATATCACCTTTAACAGCAGTAATAAAATTTCTGAAAATGAATTTCCCGGGAGTGCGGCTGACGCCTGTATATATTTCCATAATAAGAAAGTACCCAGTCCAAATAATATAAAATAAAAAGTAAACGGTATATAAAATACGAATGGCTTTGTTTTTCCGGATATTGTATTGAATGAAAACGTCATATAGTTATTCACGTAAAGGAAGAAAAATCAATTTTTTTTAAATATACCCGAACAAAGGTATTTTTTGTATTGTTATCTTTGCTTACTTTGTAAAGTTTGAAAGACACCATCACTTATACAAATTGCCCGGTTTGCAGTAGCGCTGCTATATCTGCATTTACTAAAGTAAATGATTTTAATGTAAGTGGCGAAGAATTTGAAATTTATGAATGTAAAATGTGTACCCTGCGTTTTACACAAGAAGCCCCGGTTGCAGAAGCGATGGGCCCTTACTACAAATCGGATGGCTATATTTCACATACCGACTCAAAAAAGGGTTTTATTAATCGGGCATATCATTGGGTGCGTAGCTACACAATTAAATCCAAAAGGAAATTAATAGAAAACTTGTCCAAAAAAAGCTCTGGAACCTTACTTGATATTGGTGCAGGAACAGGATCATTTGTAAATGAGATGCAGGCTGCGGGTTGGCAGGTTTTGGGAATGGAACCTGATGAGTCGGCGCGTTCCAAAGCCCTGGAGAAGTATTCCATAATTCTTCAACACCCAACTTTTTTATTTGAACTGGATGATAAGCGTTTTGATGTGATTACACTTTGGCATGTGCTGGAACACATTCATCGTTTGCAAGATTATATTCAGGTATTTCACCGTACATTAAAAGATGATGGTTTACTTATCATCGCCGTTCCCAACTATACAAGCAATGATGCACAGCATTATAAAACACATTGGGCTGCTTATGATGTACCACGGCATCTATATCATTTTTCACCAAAGAGTATGCAAAAACTGATGTACCTGAATGGTTTTGAAGTAATTTCCGTAAAACCTATGTGGTTCGACAGCTTTTATGTGAGTATGTTGAGTGAAAAATATGAACGTGGCAAAGACGATTATTTCTCCGGCTTTATTCAAGGGTTTATTTCCAATATTCAAACTTTGAAAAACATCCAGAATTGCAGTTCTATTATTTATATTATTAAAAAGAGAAAAGCTTAATTAAGTTTTATTTCAAATAATGCCGGCCAGAATTTTCCTGTTACCAATAATACATTCTTTGCACTGTCATAAGCAATGCCATTCAACACACCGCCCTGTGCTTCGAGATATTGGGCATCAAAGGAAACGCCGTTTTTATTCATAATTCCTGTGAGATCTATTTTTCCGATGACTGCACCCGTTAAAGGATCAATCTTAACTATGTAATTCGTTTCATAAATATTCGCATAAACGAAACCATTGATGTATTCCAGTTCGTTAAGGTTGCCAACAGGTCCATAATTATCTGTGACACCTACAATCTTTTTTACTTTAAAAGTTACCGGGTCCACGAAATACAAATTGCTGCTTCCGGTACTTACAATCAATTCAGAATCATTGTGCGTGATACCCCAACCCTGGAATGGCCAATCAAAATCACGAATTTTTTGAAAGGTTGTGGCATCATATTCATGTACACGGTTATTTTGCCAGGTAAGCTGGTAAATTTTATTATTAAAAATAGTAATGCCTTCACCAAATTCATCTGCCGGCAAATTAATTTCTTTTTCAGCTTTGCCACTACTTAAATCAATGATACGTAGTTTGCTTTTGCCTATATTGCCTGTACCTTCATATAGTTTGCCATTTTGCCAGATAAGGCCCTGTGTATAGGATGCTGTATCGTGCGGATGGATTTTTACGACCTGTTAAGTAATTGACGCCGGTGGTGGATTACTGTTATCAGCAACAGGAGGCGGGTTATTATTATCAGTATTCTTACAGGCAACTAAGAAAATAATTGCAAATGTGGTCAACAGTTTTTTCATAAAAAAGTAAAGCGCAAATGTATAGATACTTTTATTAAGGGAATGTTGTAATCTAATGTATTAAAATTAAGCAAATTGAAATTTACAGGTTATCCTTCTCTGTTTTTACAAATGAAAAGAAAATAAAAGTAATTTTACAGCTGTTATAAGAAATATGAATTTCCTTTTTAAATATCTTCCTAAAGAAGTTCTTTCAAAAAAGATTGAGAAGGATGAATTTCCTTTTTCCCAATATTTATTTTGGGATTCTCCAATTGAAAAAATTAATTTATCAACTCATAAAAACTATATTATCGAAAGGGTCTTAAGTAGAGGTATATTACCGGATTTTTATTTTTTATTACAACTTTATACCCATAATGAAATAATAAAAGCAGTAAAAAGTAGCCGGTTATTGGATAAAAAAACTGCTCATTTTTGTAGCTACTATTTTAAGATTCCCTTAAATGAAATATATGCTTCACCTTACTACTCTTGAAGCCAAAACCTATTTGCTGTTAAAAAAAATTTTTGCAATAGATGCAATAAAAAAAACTTTTGCTTTGGCAGGAGACACTTCCTTGGCTCTTCAAATAGGCCATCGTACATCTATTGACCTGGAAATCTTCAGTAATAAAGTATTCGAAATAAAAGAACTGGAAATTATTTTGGAAACCTGCACCGATTTTACTTTTGAATATTATGGTAATAATAGCCGAATGCTATTTGGTAAAATCAATGAAATAAAATGCGACTTTGTTCATGAACCTACCGCTTTACTGGAGCCATTTGAAGTACATGATGGAGTCAGTTATTATGGAATAAAGGATATTGCTGCTATGAAATTACATGCCGTATGTGGAAGAGGGAAAAAGAAAGATTTTTTTGATATTTATGCATTACTCCAATTATACAACAAGCAAACTTTGATTGATTGGTTTACTCAAAAGTATGGAATACAACAATTGTTCTTTTTATGGCGCAGCATTCTCTATTTTGAAGATGCAGAGAATGATCCGGATATTGAAGGTATGTCCCCTTACACGAATAATTGGGAAGAAATAAAAAGAATTATTGCAATTAATTTCTCCTAAAACCTGATTAGTACAGATGAAAGAAAATAATCTGTAAACAAATTAGCTCAAAACAAATTCCGGGCAATCAATTCGTATATCCTGATTATCTAATTTTGATTGCAGCAAATTACAGAAATGATTTTTATTTTTAATGGAATAATGCTTGCAGTTAAAACAAGTTCGTTGCACACTGATGATATTTAACTGGTTTAATTGCCGGATAAGGTTAAAAATATTTTCCCATAAAACTTTTTTTTCGGCATCGTTTACAGATGAAATAATTTCAGTAAGTGGCTTGGTAAAATCTTCTGTTGCTGCTACAATTTTTTTACCCTTTACGGTTAAATAAATTGTATAACTCCTCGTATCTGTCTTGTCCGTAGTTTTTTGAATGAAATTTTTTTGCTCAAGGATTTTTATGGCATCGCTGATCGTAGGTTTGGTAAGATTAAATTCCTGTGCGAGATAGCTGATTGTATTTTTTTCCGGGGTATGATGTTGTATAAAAATCAGGAGTTGTATTTGAATAGGGCTTAGATTATATGCTTTGGCTTTTTCCCAAAGTAAAATTCTGAATACCTGTGATAAGCGTTCAAGGCCTGCAACAATTTTGTTGTCGAGATGTGCATTTTGATCATCTAAATTAAAAACAGTCAATTTAATTACAGTTTTCCATTTCAAAAATATAATAACCGTTTTGCAGAATATGTTTGATTGTTTCTTCGGACGCTTTTTCAATATGGCAAAACCTGCATTCTTTACTGGACAAGGGCTGAGTTTCCTCTCCCTTTGTACGCAGGTATTCCCTGCCAAATGTATGAATAGTTTTTTCATCTTTTATATCTGCTGATACGAGAATGTCGAAATGCATGGTTATTCCATTTTTCTTTTGAACATAGGTATCCCAAACAGCAACTTGCATATATTAAATTTAAAAAGTTTAAAAAAACAACCGGCCTGAATGATCAAACCGGTTGCTAAGGGGGATTATGCTTTAACGGCTTCCATGGATGCACCAAAATTGAGATGCAGTACATTTCCTTTTGGCGTAACTAATGCAGGAACTGATTTTACACCGGCCTTTTCAGCTTCCGGTATTCTTGTTTTGTCTTCGCCGAAGTGAACGATATCAACATTTTCAGCTCCCAGGAGTTCGATGATGTCATGCTCTGCGCTGATACATACGGGGCAACCGGCATGATAGAAAATTGATTTGCTCATGATTTATTTTTTTTTGACAGGCAACATTGCTGGTGCAAATATAGTTAGGATTCCTAACAATATGAAATAAATTTTTAAAGCTGATTTTTTCTGGTCTTTAAAAGTCGGTAATTTACCCTTTTGATACTTTACAGGTTGAAGGTAAGGCAACAAGGAAAAAGTCACTCTGTTTCAATTTTCAGGTAAGTTGATAGTTCTCCTTTGGCGTCTGCTTCAATTGCTTTTTTTAATTCAGAATTTAATTTCACATTATTTGCGGGAATTTTAGCATACTCAATAACAGATTTTACTGCATTCAATTTTATTTTATTTTGATTTTTAGCATCATCTTTGTTTTCCAAAACATATTTAGTCATAGCAGCCATATAAATTCCTAAAAAATAGTCGTTTCTTTTTGAAAATTTTGTTGCAGGTTCACCAACCTCAAAATTATAATCCGGGCTTCCCGACATCCATTTGAAGATATATTGCATTGATTTTAATCTGTCCATATTATTTTCATCAACAGGGGTTGAAAGAATAAAATTGGCAGCTTGTAAAGCTGCATCATTTGCAGTGGTATTGTAATCTTCTTTTACCTCCAATTTAATGGCATCATAATTTGGAAGGTTTTGACCAAAAGAAATATTTATACTCAGCAGTAATAATATTCCAATAATAATTCTTTTCATTTTAAAATAGTTTTGATTTTACTTGTGAAGATAAAAAATTTTCTAGAAAAGAATTCATGTAGCAACATACATTTTTTGCCTGCTACAGATTAATGAGTATTATTCCATTATTGCCCCAAACACCTGGCAATTCCCGCCTTTGCTTTTTGGTCCAATGAATCTTTATATTCATGGTCTTTCATACCAATGCATTTTTTAAAATATTCAATGGCTTTACTTGTTTGCCCTGCTTCTTCATAAATATAGCCGATCTGCAGTGCCGCTCTTGCCGCGAAATATTCCGTACGGCCTTGCCCCAGGTTGATGGCCAGTAAATACATTTGAACTGCTTCATTATCACGCCCAAGATCATCATAGATGCGGCCAACGCGATATGCAAATTCCAATTTGTCTTGCGGCCTGCTGAAATCACGCGCACTTTTTCCGGCCAATAATTTCAAGGCTTCAGTATGGTATCCGCCATCGCTTAATATGCGCGCTTTCAATAAAATTGTATTTGGCCAAATACCGGACTTTGCATCTTTATTGGCTTGCTTATCGGCATCAGTCATCGTATTTCCATTACTTAAAACCAATTGGCGTGCATTATTTGCAGCGCTTGTATTGCCCAACAAATAATAACACCAGGCTAATTTTTCATAACAATCTTTTACATAAAATTTTCCTTTGAACTGATCCAAAAAACGTTGAAAATAAGTAGCGGCTTCATTCAATTGCAATTGGTGTAATTTGATGTACCCCATTTCAAAATCCCATACAGGCGTTTTCAAATATTGTGATGATTGATTCCTGCCTTTGATAACAGATTCTGCATAATCTGTTTTCTTGGCATTGATGGCAAGATTGGCTGCCATATAAGTGAGTAATTGATTGTTTTTTAAGTCGAGGTTTCGATCATTTATGTAATCAAATACTTTATCCTGCTCATTTTCTATATAAAATAAAATATAGCAATAATAAAAGCTGGCTTCATTGAAAAATAGTTTTGCCATAGGATCATCACTGTTCACAAAATTGACCATTATCTTCATTCCGTCCTGAATGGAACCCTTGATCCCAAATAAACTGGCCAACCATTTATAGCCATCAGGAATTGTTCCAGCAACTACAAGCATCGGCGCATATACCATATTGTTCGGCGTAAATGATGGAAATTTTTTTCGGTTTTCTTTTATCAATCCAAATGCTTTTTTAAAATCCCATCCCGCAGACCAGGTTTTGGAAAACTTTATTTCCACCGAAGCCTTTTGCATATACAAAATTGCACGGCTGTATAAATAAAAAGGGGAGTTTTCTGGGCCTTCTTCGAGGCGGTCAAGGCGCTCGGAAAATTTTGGTACTAATGCATCAAACTGTGCCGGGTCTTCATTAAAAAATAAGGTGAAAAAATCTACATACCCCTCCAGTAAATCCGGTATCAGGTTATCGGGGTTTTGCTGCCGTTCCTGGCTAAGTAATGCAAGGCCTGCATCCAACCTGAGGCTCGTGATTTCTTTATAGGCTTGTTGGCAATTTGCATTGAAATCGAAAGCTTTTTGTGCATTTGCATGTAAGCATGAAAATGTAAAAAAGAAAATTGCAAATATTGATAAAAGCGATTTGATTTTTTTATTATACAATAAACGCATGAAATATAAACGAGTGTTCAATGTTTCCAGTATCATTTTCATTGGTTGTCCGAAAATAAAAAAAGGATGCGGTTCAGCATCCCATTTCATTTTTTATTGTAAACGCTTTAACAAAATTTATTTGATTTCTGTATCTGCATTCAATTCATCATCTACGAGGATGCGGCCACAGTTTTCGCAAATCATGACTTTTTTACGCTGCCGAATTTCACTTTGTTTTTGCGGCGGGATTGCATTGTAGCAACCACCACAGGCATCTCTTTCTACGGGTACTACTGCTAATCCATTCCTGTAACTATTGCGGATTCGGTCATAAGAAAAAAGCAGCCTGTCATCCGTTGCGGCTCTTGCTGTATCGCTTAATTTTCTGTATTGTGATTCTTCTTTTTCAGTTTCTACAATGATCTTATCTAGCTCATCTTTCTTATTTTGTAATACGGTTTCTTTGGCAGCCAATAATTTTTTGGCATGATCCAATTCAGCAGCTTTTTCAGCCAATTCCAGGTTTACATCCTTTATATTTTTTTCTGCATGCTGAATTTCCAATTGTTGCAATTCTATTTCTTTATTAATGGCTTCAAATTCGCGGCTGTTTTTTACATTATCATGTTGCTTTTCATATTTTGCAATCAACAGGTTGGCTTCTTTGATTGTTTCTTTGCGTTGATCAATGAATTCACTGATACCATTGATTTCCTCTTCAATTCTTGTTTTACGGCTATTCAAACCCTGCATTTCATCTTCCAGGTCATTTACTTCCATCGGCAATTCGCCTTTGAGAATTTTGATTTTGTCCAGCTTACTGTCAATTTTTTGCAATTTTACCAGTGAAGCCAGTTTTTCTTCCACTGAATATTCTTTTACGGCTGCCATATATTGTATTTAGGATTTTTAGCCAAATCCTTGTTTATTAAAAATAATAAACCGGGTTTGTGCGCACTTTTGTTTTAAGGACGGCAAAGTTAGGGAATTTCTGTTGCAAAATATCAAACAAAAGATCAATTGTAAATTGCTCCGTTTCCCAATGTCCTGCATCAGCCAATAGAATTTGGTCATTGGCATCGAAAAATTCATGGTATTTGATATCCGAAGTCAGAAAAAGCCCGGCTCCTGAAGCAATTGCATCTTTTACCAGGAAGCTGCCCGCTCCACCACAGATCGCTATTTTTTGAATAGATTTTTGCAAAAATTTTGTGTGTTTAATCACGCTCAAACCCAATGTTTTTTTGATAATATCCAGCAATTCATATTCGTTTACAGCCTGTGGCAAATCTCCTACAATGCCTGATCCTATTGCATTTGAGGAATTTTCCAACTGAATAATTTCGTATGCCACTTCTTCATAGGGATGATTTTCTTTTAATACCTTTAACAAAGTTTGTTGTAGCCATACCGGAAAAATAAGTTCAATTTTTATTTCATTTTCTTCATGCCTTTTACCTATTTCACCTAAAAAAGGATGGGAATTAGTACCAGGTTTAAAAGTGCCTTTACCTTCGATTGAAAAACTACATTCTGAATAATCACTTATTTCGCCGCCACCCGCAGCAAATAAAGCGTCGAGCAATTTTTCTTTAAAAGCAGCCGGCACATAGGTATATAATTTTTGTAAAATTCCCGGTTTAGGATTCAATACCTGCAGGTTTTTTAAATTCAATAAACTGGCCATTTTACCATTCACACCATGCAATACATTATCGAGATTTGTATGAATGGCATAGAGTGCAATATCATTTTTAATTGCCAGGATAATAGCTTTTTCTGTGTAATCCTTTCCTGTCAATCTTTTTAAGCCAAAAAATAGAATAGGGTGGTGGCTTACTACGAGATTACAGCCCAATTCTATTGCTTCGGCAATTACTTCTTCCGTTGCGTCCAATGCACAAAGAATTCCGGTACAATCAATATTTTTATTACCTGTAATTAAGCCAGCATTGTCATACTTTTCCTGTAAGTGAAGTGGGGCGCGGCTTTCCAATACTTGTATTACATCAACTATTTTCATGAATGCAAGTTATACCAAATTGATTTAAAAAATAGCCCGATAGTTTCCGATATAATACCGAAACAACAGCCGTTTAGTCCAAAGCAATTGGACTATTACGGATGTGTAATCGGTATTAAAGAAAACTTACCTGTTGGGGATTCGTTTAATTACCTACATTTATTTTTATGAATGCCGGAAAATTTCTGTCTTTAAATGAAGAAATTCATTCTTCTGGGGAATTACTGATTTCTACAGCCAATCGTTCATTCCGCTATGGCGACGGGTTTTTTGAAACCATGAAATATGCGAATGGGGAATTGGTTTTGAAACAACTTCATTTTGAAAGATTGTTTGCTTCACTTGATCTGATGTTTTTTCTAAAACCTGCTTTTTTAAACAAAGAATTTTTAGAAAAAAAAATTCAATCGCTCATTTCAAAAAATCATCACAAAGGCAATGTGCGTGTGCGTATAACTATTTTTCGTGGAAATGGAAGTTTGCATGAATTAGATAATTTACAAGCAAACGTACTCATCGAAACATGGGATTTGCCAATTGTTGG
The DNA here is from genome assembly GCA_964464835.1 of uncultured Chitinophagaceae bacterium. Lineage (GTDB taxonomy): Bacteria > Bacteroidota > Bacteroidia > Chitinophagales > Chitinophagaceae > JAFDXJ01. Next base: position 10,094 of record CAYXHX010000056.1, read on the forward strand.
TTGGAATGAAAATGGCCTTGTTGTTGGCTTCTATTCTGATGCAAAGAAAACTTGTGACCAATTTTCGCATATCAAAAGCAATAATTTTCTGCCCTATGCAATGGCTGCCATTTGGGCTAAAAAAAACAAATTGAATGATGCTATTTTGCTGAATAATTTTAACCGTGTTGCCGATGCAACAATTGCAAACATTTTTATTTTAAAAGATGGTATTATTCAAACACCCGCGCTTAGTGAAGGATGTATTGCAGGTGTAATGCGGAAATATGTTTTAAAAAAAATGCGTGATGCCGGAATGCCTGTGCAGGAAACAGTTTTAGAAAAAGGAGATCTAACACAAGCAGCTGAAATTTTTTTCACCAACAGCATTTTTAATATTCGTTGGATTAAACAATTGGGTAAAAATAATTATGCGAATAGTTTTTCTAAACAGCTATGGAATGATATTTTTCTTGAAAAAATATAGGCTTGTTATTTTCTTAAAAAAAGCAAATTTGCTTTTGGCAATTCGCTGAAATGCCCCGGGTGAAGTTTATTAAACGTTTTCATTAATTTCAATACAGCCCTTTTTCCTTCACTTCCAACATCTTTTGAGTAATCATTTACATATAACCCAATGTGTTTGCGCATGACATCTTCATTCATTTCCTGCGCATGTAGTTGCACATATTCCGATAAATGTTTGATATGGTGCGCAAAGGCATATTCCATACTTTCCCGGATCAATTTATTGACATTGAGTTTCACTTCTTTTGGTAAGTTCCGCTTGATTACAATACCTCCAAGTGGAATAGGCAATGCAGTTTCATTTTCCCAGGTTTCTCCAAGATCAGCCAATTTTACAAGATGTTTTTCCGCATAGGTAAAACGGTTTTCATGAATAATCACTCCTGCATCAACTGCACCAATTAAAACCATATCTTCAATGAGGTTGAAGGTGGTAAATATTTTATTTTTTGCCTGCGGAAAAAGAAAGGAGAATAATAAATGTGCAGTGGTATTTTCACCGGGGATGGCAATTTTTTTTTCATGGATATTTTGCAATGGAATGTTTTTTTTGGATATGAGTAAAGGCCCTGAACCTTTTCCCAAAGCGCCACCGCTTGTGAGTAAAATATATTTTTCAATTAATAAAGGCAATACACCATAACTAATTTTGCAAATATCCGGGATGCCCTGGATGGCTTGTTCATTCAGCGTTTGCACATCTTCCAAAGCAGTTTCGAACTGGAATCCCTTTGTATCAATTTTATGATTGACCAAGGCATCAAAAATAAAAGTATCATTCGGGCAAGGAGAAAAATGAAGCGTGAGTTTCATG
>CAYXHX010000057.1:0-11295 GCA_964464835.1 uncultured Chitinophagaceae bacterium
TGGAGTATTCATATTGACCATCATTATCAATTTGTTTCAGGCGATAATAGTTTGTACCGTTTACAGGTTTTACATCTGTAAATGTGTAATCATTTTCAACATTGGAATTGTTTTGACCTGCAACGAAACCTATTGGTGTAAATACTTGTCCGTCAGCGCTTCTTTCCACATCGAAACCTTTGTTGTTGATTTCATTGGTAGTAGTCCATTTCAAAATAGATTGGCCATTTTGCATGATGCCGTCAAAGTTTTTGAAAGTTACGGGAAGTGTTCCAAAATCATATGCAAAATCATCAATACCTATATAGTTTGAATTATCTCCGGATGGGCCACCTTTGGTAACCCAATACCTGAATGCAATCCTACCGGTAGTTGCACCTGATAAACCACTTACAGTTGCAGAATACTTTGTCCAAACTTTAGGGTAAACTCCTGTAGTAAGTGTAGGGTTAACAGATAATAGTACTACAGTAAAATCTCCTACATCAGAGGCAGTAGTGCCAACATTAATGCTTCCACCTGCAGTACTCATTCTTAATTCCACGCGGTCAGGATATTCAGTAGTGCCTTCAGGAATACGTGTCCAAAAAGAAACTGTAGAGCCGTTTTGGATATTCACTTCAGGTGAAATATACCAGTCACTGATATCACCGGATCCTGATGTATTATTAAAATTTGCACCAACATATGAATTTGAAGCGCCTGAATAAGCAGGGAATACAGATGGATTTCCCTGGAAGTAAGAAGTGCTGCCAAGAGGTTGTGAATGGTTAATAATTGTCCAGTCATCCGGTAAGGCATCAAAGCCCTGAGTGATGGTGTTTACTTGTGCAAATGAGATTTGGCCGCAAAGTAAGAGCGCCGAACCCATTAATGCATTTTTGAATTTTGGGGTAAATTTTAATTTCATGAGTATTTAATTTGTCTAAAGGTATAAGTTTCTTTTTAAATTAAAAAAAAACTGATAAAATTTTTCTACAGGCTCATAGGATAAGCTGATGAAAAACTCAGGCTTCGGTTTTTCAGGGTCTAAATTTTTATAGAAGTGAAATCGAAATTGACATTCATTTTGCTCATTAAATTATTCATTATCCATTCACCATTCTCAATTTTTCTTTCTCATTTGATAAGCTTTTAAAATAAAAAACCTGCTCTTTTCAGAACAGGTTTTTGAAAAAAATGGAATGAATTATTTCACAATCGTTTTGCTGTATGTTTTATTATCCATGATCAGGTTCACAATATATACACCTTTTGAAGCTGTATTCAAATTCAATGGAATACTATAAGTGCCGGTTTGTAATGTACCTTTATCTATCATACTGATAATCTTTCCTGTGCTTGAAACTACCTGTACTGCTACTTTTGCAGCTTTTGGTAATTGTACTTGCATCCAACCATTGTCAACAACCGGGTTTGGATAAACACTCCATACAAAGTCAGCAATTACATTTTTCAATTGAATGATGCTTGAATAAGAAGTATGGCCATCATTATCAATTTGTTTTAAGCGATAATAATTTGTACCATTTACAGGTTTTACATCAGTGAATGTATAATTATTATCACCGGCAGCTTTGTTTTGTCCGGCAACGAAACCAATTGGATTAAATACCTGTCCGTCAGCGCTTCTTTCTACATCAAAACCTTTATTATTGATTTCATTGGTAGTGGTCCACTTCAGTAATGACTGTCCATTTTGCATTACACCGTCAAAATTTTTGAAGGTTACCGGCAATGAGCCAAAATCATAAGCCACATCATCTATTCCTATATAGTTTGAATTGTTGCCACTTGGCCCTCCATCTGTTACAAAATAACGAAATGCCAACCGGCCTGTTGTGGGGTTTGAAACACCGCTGATGTTTATAGTATACTGTGTCCAAACTTGCGGGTAAACACCGGTTATTAGTGTAGGATTAATAGATAATAAAAGTACTGAAAAATCGCCCACATCTGTTGAAGACGTACCAACATTAGTGCTACTACCAGCTAAACTCATTCGCACTTCAAGCCTGTCCGGATATTCGTTTTGAATTTTGGTCGGAATACGTGTCCAAAATGTGAAGGTAGATCCATTTTGAATATTTACTTCCGGCATGATATACCAATCGCTGATAGTGCCTACACCGGATGTATTTGTAAAATTCGCACCCGCATACGCATTGGTTGCACCCGAATGTGCATGAAATACACTTGGTGTTCCCTGGAACCACGAGTTGACACCGAGAGGTTCTGAATGATTAGCAATAATCCAATCATCCGGTAACGAGTTAAATTCTTCTGAATATGCATTTACTTGTGCAAAGGAAGCGTGGCTACAAAATAAAAGTACCAAATTCATGAATGCATTTCGAAGTGTTGGGTAAAATTTTAATTTCATATTTTTTTTTAAAACTAAACAAAATTTTCCACAAAATCAGTATCAATTTTTGTTTTGTTTTAAAAATGAAATCGCTGAAACAGAGTTGAGGAATTTGTAAAATTAAAATATCATTACCCATAAAATAATTGAATTTTATGGGTAACATTTTTCTTGATTATTAAATAAAAAAAATTCTTCCACATATTTTTTTTCGAGATTCATTCGTTTTGGTAAAGCAGGTAAACCATGCATACTACAATATTTGTTTTTCAATAGAATTGAAATCAATTACGCTTATTTACTTTTCCATTCTCCAGGCACAATTTACTTACTCATTAAATGGCCGTATTAAAATAAAAAAAACCTGCTCTTTTCAGAACAGGTTTTTGAAAAAAAATGGAATGAATTATTTCACAATCGTTTTGCTGTATGTTTTATTATCCATGATCAGGTTCACAATATATACACCTTTTGAAGCTGTATTCAAATTCAATGGAATACTATAAGTGCCGGTTTGTAATGTACCTTTATCTATCATACTGATAATCTTTCCTGTGCTTGAAACTACCTGTACTGCTACTTTTGCAGCTTTTGGTAATTGTACTTGCATCCAACCATTGTCAACAACCGGGTTTGGATAAACACTCCATACAAAGTCAGCAATTACATTTTTCAATTGAATGATGCTTGAATAAGAAGTATGGCCATCATTATCAATTTGTTTTAAGCGATAATAATTTGTACCATTTACAGGTTTTACATCAGTGAATGTATAATTATTATCACCGGCAGCTTTGTTTTGTCCGGCAACGAAACCAATTGGATTAAATACCTGTCCGTCAGCGCTTCTTTCTACATCAAAACCTTTATTATTGATTTCGTTAGTGGTAGTCCATTTTAATAATGATTGGCCATTTTGCATTACACCATCAAAGCTTTTGAATGTAACCGGTAGAAGGTCAGTGTAAACAAGTTCGAAAGGCATATCCTGCACATAATCGGGGGCAGATGTAGGATTCCCACCATCAATTAAATCTCCCCATGTATTCGTTGATAAATTATGTTGTTTACCATTGAACGCTTCATCACCTCTTGAACCAATAATTGTTGCTGGTGGAAAATAATTTGTAAGTCCGCCAACACCATGTGTTTGCCATTCTACCCAATAATTCCCTGCAGGTAAAACTGCATCTAAAGTTCCTTCAATTTTCCAGATACCATATGAAAAAGATGGTGCAGTTGGAGATGGAACTACTGTATTGCCTATGCGGTACATCAAATTGTTTGTACCTTTGGTATAACGGTTTGTTGAGAAATCACCATATACCACATTTGATCCGGGCAAATCAGGCGGGCCATCAAAAATACGTACACGCAATTGATCAATTGGAGATGTACTGCCTGTGTAGCTTACCAATAAAACGTAGGTATTAAAACCTGTAATTGACCATTGCTGCCCTGCAGGAACAGTAAAATTATCCGCTACCGAAAAATTGAAACCTGTGCCATAAGATCCTGTAAAAGCCAGGATATTATTACTTGCTGTGTTATCACCGGAATTGTGTTGTAATTCACTCCAGTCGTAGCCGGCGGGCGCATCTGTGCCATCTTCGGCTTTATTGCCAGTGCCTAAAGTAGCATTGACATATACTGTTTGTGCATGCATGCTCCCTGCTATCAAAAAGATGGCAGCGAGGGAGAGTAAAGTTTTTTTCATTTGAGATGATTTTTGATTTTAAAGCGGTAAAGTTATGCCTTGAAAATGAAACTCAAATTTTTTTGCCAATTATTATTTCACATGATATGCATTTTAGGTTTTAGGGTAGCAATAAAAAACCTCCCCACATTTTTTTAGATTTGATAAGAAAAAATATTCAAACCCCTATTTAATTCTTTTCAATCATTAAATTATCAATTATCCATTATCCATTCTCAATTTTTCTTCTTCATTTGATAACTGAATGAAAATAAAAAAACCTGCTCTTGTTGAACAGGTTTTTGAAAAAATATTGAATGGTTTATTTCACAATCGTTTTGCTGTATGTTTTATTATCAATAATCAGGTTGACAATATAAACACCTTTTGCAGCCGTATTCAAATTCAATGGAATACTGTAAGTACCGGTTTGCAAGGTTCCCTTATCAATCATACTGATAATATTTCCGGTGCTTGATACAACATTCACTGCTACTTTAGCTGCTTTTGGTAATTGTACCTGCATCCAACCATTATCTACAACAGGGTTTGGATATACGCTCCATGCAAAATCAGCAATTACATTTTTCAGTTGAATAATACCGGAGTACATAGTGTGGCCATCATTATCAATTTGTTTCAGGCGATAGTAATTTGTGCCGTTTACAGGTTTTACATCTGTAAATGTATAATTATTTTCACCTGCAGCATTGTTTTGTCCGGCTACGAATCCGATTGGATTAAATACTTGTCCGTCAGCGCTTCTTTCCACATCAAAACCTTTATTGTTGATTTCATTGGTAGTAGTCCATTTCAACAATGATTCGCCATTTAGCATTACACCGTCAAAGCTTTTGAATGTTACAGGTAAAGTATTGGTGTACATTATTTCAAATGGTAAATCCTGAATATAGTCTGGTGAATTTGTAGGGTTGCCATCATCAATTAAGTCATTCCAAACATTTGTACCTATTGTATGTTGTTTGCCATTCCAGTCTTCTAAGCCTCTTGTACCAACGACTGTAACAGGTGGCGCAAAATGAGCAGCAGCACTAATGGTATGTGTTTGGTATTCCACCCAATAATTTCCCGGATCCAAAACTGTAGAAACATTGGCTTCAATTTTCCAAATCATTCTTGTTGTACCGGGAGGTGAACCGGGTGAAGGAACCTGTGTATTGAAACAACGGTACATCAGTGAATCGTAGGATTTATTGAACCTGTTGGTTGTTAAATCACCATAGATAATATTAGAAGTTGGTAAATCCGGTGGGCCGTCCCAAATCTGAACCCTTACTACATCAAAAGGAGTTGTTGCACCTGCGTAACCGGTTTGGTATGCATAAAATGCCATCCCTGTAATGGCCCATTGCTGTCCGGCAGGAACTGTAAAATTGTCCGCAAGTGAGTAGTTGAAGCCGGTTCCATAACCGCCGGAAAATCCACCCACCGTATTGCTTTGGTTGTTATTGCCGGCATTGTTTTGAACTTCGCTCCAGGTAGTGCCGGCTGGTGCAGGAGTGCCATCTTTAGCGGTACTTCCCGTGGAGAGATAACCATTTTTGTAAACGCTTTGTGCGTTACTGCTTCCTGCAATTAAAACCAATGCAGAAAAAAGGAGTAATGTTTTTTTCATGTTTAATAGGTTTGTTTATTGAAAGATAAAGTTAGGAATAATAATATGTATTCAAAAAATTTATTTTATTTAGATCTTTTTTTAAAATTTGGAAAATCATAAAGCTGCTTTAAAATTATTGAGGTATGATTTTTGTCAAAAGCTAAACCTCATTTTTGTGAATACTTAAAAATAAAAACATGAAAAAATATTTCTTTATCCCATTTTGTATGTTGTGTATAGGTTTTAGCAGTTGTGATGTAGCGCAGCAAGTGATGAACCAGGCGGGCGGCATAAATGGAATCTCTCCCATAGAAGCCGCATCCGGCCTGAAAGAGGCTTTGACTATCGGCACTCAAAACGGCACAAACATGCTCTCGCAGGTAAATGGATTTTTTGGAAATGCCATGGTTAAAGTGCTAATGCCGCCTGAAGCACAAAAAGTTGAAAGTACTTTGCGTAGCATCGGTTTTGGAAGTTTGGTGGATGAAGCCATTTTATCTATGAACCGGGCAGCCGAAGATGCTGCAAAATCTGCTGCGCCCATTTTTGTAAATGCAATTCAGCAAATGACCATTGCTGATGCTTATGGAATATTAAGAGGAGGCGATTTTGCAGCCACCAATTATTTTAAAAGTAAAACAACTTCAGCTTTAACTCAAGCATTCAGCCCTGTCATCAATAATTCCCTGAAAAAAGTAGATGCTACAAAATATTGGAAAGATATTTTTACAACGTATAACAAGTTTTCCAACAACCCGGTCAATACAGATCTTGGCGCTTATGTAACTCAAAAAGCAATTGATGGTATATTTTATGAAATCGGTTTGGAAGAGCAAAAAATCAGGCAGGACCCTGCAGCACGCGTTACCGATTTGCTGAAAAAAGTATTCTCAAATACCAATACGCAAACAAATAATACGAAGCCAAAAAGAAAAATGCAATAAAAGCAGGCATTAAAAAAACCATTGATTTTCTCAATGGCTTTTTTTAATTTTCAACTATTTTTTTTTAAATATCAATTGCCTCTCCATACGCTACTGCTGTGGCTTCTTTCACTGCTTCACTCATTGTTGGGTGCGGATGAATGGCATTCAAAATTTCATGGCCAGTGGTTTCCAGTTTTCTTGCCACAGAAACCTCTGCAATCATTTCAGTTACATTCATGCCAATCATGTGTGCGCCAAGAAGTTCTCCATATTTTGCATCATAAATTATTTTTACAAAACCCTCAGTAGCCCCGGCTGCACTTGCTTTCCCGCTTGCCATGAAAGGAAATTTTCCAACTTTTAATTCATAGCCTGCTTCTTTAGCTGCTTTCTCCGTCATGCCAATACTGGCAATTTCAGGAGTGCAATACGTACAACCCGGAATATTTCCATAATCCAAAGGTTCAGGTTGATGATCAAATTTTTTCTCCAGGAAACCAATGGATTCTGCAGCGATCACGCCTTCTTTACCTGCAACATGTGCCAGTGCAGGCCCGGGAGTACAGTCGCCAATGGCATAAATCCCCGGAATATTTGTACGGCAATTTTTATCCGTGGTGATTTTTCCTTTTTCGGTTTGAATACCTAATGTTTCAAGTCCGATATTTTCCAGGTTGGCTACCACACCTACTGCACTGAGTACAATATCTGCTTCAAAAACTTGTGTACTTCCGTCTGCTTTTTTTACTTGAATTTTTAAGGGGGAATCATTGGTATTAACAGATTCAACGGAGGCATTTGTGAAAATATCTATGCCTTGTTTTTTTAATTGTTTTTCCAATTCTTTGGAGACATCTTCATCTTCAACCGGTACGATACGAGGCATGAATTCCACAATAGTTACTTTCGAACCCATACTATTATATACATAGGCAAATTCTACACCTATAGCGCCACTCCCAACAATTAATATTGATTTTGGAAGAGTGGGTAAAATCATTGCTTCCCGGTAACCAATTATTTTTTTACCATCTTGTTTGAGGTTTGGTAATTCACGGCTCCTGCCACCTGTAGCAATTACAAGATATTTAAAATCCAAAGTTTGTTTGGTGCCATCAGCGGCAGTTACTTCCAATTGTGTTTTAGAAATTAATTTTCCATAACCCATGATGACGTCAATTTTATTTTTCTTCATCAGGAATTGTACGCCTTTACTCATTTTATCTGCCACACCGCGGCTTCGCTTTATAACAGCATTGAAATCAGCTTCTGCACTGCTCACTTGTATTCCATAATTACTGCTATGTTTAATGTAATCATACACATTGGCGCTTTTGATCAATGCTTTAGTAGGAATACAACCCCAGTTTAAACATATCCCCCCGAGGCTTTCTTTTTCTATGATCGCCACTTTGAATCCCAATTGTGAAGCACGGATTGCAGCAGGATATCCACCCGGCCCGCTTCCTAAAACAATTACATCATACGCCATAAAAAGTATTTAATTTTTTGTAAAAATGAGTTGGCTGCAAAATTACTTGCAAAAAATCATATAGCAAAAGGTTGATGGAATTTAACCTGCCAATTGTTTCACCTCGTTGAAAACAATATAATTGGAAGGAAATGAAAATGTAGGTAGCGTATTTTCAAATATACCAAACACACAACTTCCGCTTCCACTCATTGATGCATATACCGCGCCCTTTGTATATAAATATTCCTTTACTTCTTTTACCTGTAAATATTTTTTAAATACCGGCTCTTCAAAATCGTTTTGAAGTTTTTCTTTCCAGGACGAGGACGGCGATTGAATAATCTCCAGCAGTGATTCATTTTTTTTATTTGGCTTTACCTGTGAAAATGCCCATGCAGTTGAAATATGCACACCGGGATATACCAACACAAAGTAATAACCGGATAGGCTTAATGAAATTTCATGTAATATTTCACCGCGTGAACTTGCAATAGCGGGTTTATTTTTAATAAAAAACGGGCAATCGCTTCCAAGTGATAATGCATATTCGACAAGCTTTTCAGTAGATAAATTCAATCTGAATTTTTTATTTAAAAGCAGGAGCATACATGCACCATCAGCACTTCCGCCGCCGAGGCCTGCGCCTATAGGAATTTTTTTATACACATGTGTTGCTACAGGAGGCAATGATGGAAAATCTTTTTTTAAAATTTGCCAGGCTTTATTGCAAAGATTTTCTTGCATATTCATTTCAATGGGTAAGCCACTCATTGAAAAAGATGCAATGTTACTGAAGTTTTCTTGTTCAACTACTTCAAGCATATCACATAAAGTAAGTGGGAGAAATACAGTTTCTATATTGTGATAATGATCTTCCCTTTTTGAAAGTATATGCAAACCAAGATTGATTTTACAATTGGGAAATACAAGCATGGTTGGAAAAAAAGTTTAATTGGTAGCTACGAATTTATTTTCGCTTATTGATTTCATCCCTTATGGCAATAGCGCGGATATAATCTTCCTGTTCCAATACTTCATTTAAAAGCTTATTCAATTCATCTAAACTTAGCATGGAAAGTTCATTGTTAGGCATTCTTCCTACTTCTTCCACTTTTATATCCGTTTTCTTTTTTTTGCCGCCGTCATCCATTAAAATCCCTGCCGTTTCCAAAATATGGTCGTAAGTATAGATTGGGCAACCAAATCGAACAGCAAGCGCCAATGCATCACTCGTACGGCTATCAATTTCTATGGTATCATGTTCGCTTACACATACCAATTTTGAATAAAAAATACTTTCCTGCAAATCATTGATTACTACTTCCATCAATTCCACATTAAAAGCATTCATAAAGTTTTTCATCAGGTCGTGAGTGAGAGGCCGGCTTGGGTGCATATTTTCCAAAGCAACAGCAATGGCCTGTGCTTCAAATCCACCAATAACAATGGGCAATCTCCGAAGGCCGTTTAATTCACCAAGTACCACGGCATACGAATGTGTTTGTGTAATACTATGCGATAAAGCCACAATCTCTATTTCAATTTTCTTCATATTAAATTTAATCCCTTTGAAGTTGTACCGGCAAAAATAAACAAAACAGTATAAAAAAATTATTTTACATTTCGGGTTATCAATTGAAGGAAAAAATTTCGGTAGAAATATTCAATATTGTTTCAAAAGTAGTAATTTGATGCATCTTATAAATGTTGATTTGAATGATGAAAATTTTTATTACCGGAGGTACCGGGTATTTGGGGAATAAATTGGTCAACCATCTTTCGGAATCAGGTTATTTAATCAATGCCTTATGTCATAGCCCTTCCAAGAAAAAATTTTTACAATTTCCCGGAGTGGAAATCTTTGATGGGGATATTTCAGAAATATCATCATTACGCAAGGCAATGGCAGGATGTACGCATGTGTATCATGTAGCAGGCTATGCACGTGTATGGGCAAAAGACCCTTCAACCTATTATCAAATCAATACGGTTGGCACAAAAAATGTATTGGATGCAGCAGTGGAAATGGGAATACATAAAATGGTTTTCACTTCTACAGCAGGCGTATTGGGGCCGTCAAAAGAAAACCCGGTAAAAGAAAGTGATGAAAGAATTGTTGGCTTTTTTAATGACTATGAAGTTACAAAATGGGAAGCCGAAGAACTTTGTATAAAATATGCAAAAGAAAAACGACTGAATGTAACAATAGTAAATCCACCACGTATTTATGGCCCCGGCCTGGATTCTGAAAGTAATGCGCTTACAACCATGATAAAAAAATATGTAGATGGCAAATGGAGAATCCTGCCTTCTGATGGAACAGGTATTGGCAGTTATGTGTACGTTGACGATATTATTCGCGGGCATATATTGGCAATGGAAAAAGGCCGTTCGGGAGAACGGTATATATTATCCGGGGAGAATGCCTCTTATATTGATTTTTTTTCAAAGCTTGCAAAAGTTTCCGAAAAAAAATTCCATTTAATAAAACTACCTTTACCAATTATGCTATTAGCCGGTCAATTCTTATTATTAAAAACAAAAATTACCGGGAAACCACCAAAGATCACACCCGGATGGATAAAAAAATATTCCTATGATTGGGCGCTGAATTGTGAAAAAGCTAAAATTGAATTGGGCTATTCATACTTGCCTTTGGAGGAGGGGTTGAAAAAAACGATTGATTGGTTAAAAGAAAATAAGGATTTAAAATAGCTAACTTTAAGAAATGATACATGAAAATAATCCTGTGAAAACTACTTTATCCATAGAAACTGGTAACAAGTTATATACTTTAATAACCGGAGCAAGTGAAGGGATTGGCAAAGCGCTTGCTCTTGAATGCGCATCCCGTGGAATGCATTTATTATTGATTGCATTACCGGGTGAAGAGTTGAATTTGCTGGAAGAAAAAATAAAAAATGAATTCCGGGTTGCCTGCCATTCTTTTGGAATTGACTTATCTCAACATTGCAGCGCGACAGCCGTTTTTGAATGGACAAAAAATAATGGTTATCATATTAATACACTCATCAATAATGTAGGCATTGGTTCTAAGGGCTTATTTGAATCAATGAATAAAAATTTTTATTATACACAGGTAAACTTAAATATTCTTGCAGGCTGTATTCTTACGAGGGAATTTTTGGATGAATTGAAAGCACATACACCTGCATATATTTTAAATGTTGGGAGCCTCGGAGGATTTTATATTTT
>CAYXHX010000058.1:0-11186 GCA_964464835.1 uncultured Chitinophagaceae bacterium
GCCTATTTGAAAAACAATGATACCATTCAAACCACAGAAAAAGGTGGCTTAATGGACCAGGTAACGGATAAAATCGGGCCGGTTACCGATAAAGTGAATGCAACACTCGCCTACCTTGATACAGTATTATTAAGCATCAATTCCATTATGGATCCTAATACTAAAGGCAACCTGAAAAGTGTAATTGATAACCTCAGTATTGCATCTGCAAGTGTTGTTGTTTCTGTAAATAGCCTGCAGCAAATGCTCGATAAACAAAATGGCGCGCTCGGCCAATCCTTAAACAACATGAATTCATTTACCAAAAACCTTGCAGATAATAATGGGAAAATAGATTCCATCATGGGCAATCTCCAAACCACATCTGATCATCTTGCAGCATCGGATGTAGATGGTGTTATCAATAAGTTGAAATCATCCGTGGAGAAGCTGGATGATGCAATGAACAAAATCAATTCTACTGATGGTACACTCGGCAGCCTCATCAATTCAAAAGATTTATACAATAGATTGAATGGTACTGTTGAAAGCCTTCATACATTACTCGATGATTTGCGTGTAAATCCGAAACGCTATGTAAACATTTCAATTTTTGGCAGGAAAGATAAAGGTGATTATCTTGAAAAGCCATTGAATGATTCTATTCCTCCGGCAAAAAACTAATGACACAATCATTTTATTTAAAATTTATATTGCTCCTTATTTGTGGTGCATTTTCATTTGCCTTATTTGCACAACAACCCTTTCCCTCTGATACAACCAAAACAAAAAAGCTGAATATCATCCGTGCCGACAGGCTCAGCTATTTTAAAAAAGACAGTGCACAGGAATTTCAATCCCTCGCCGGGAATGTATTGGTGAAGCAGGAAAATACCTGGTTTTATTGTGATAGTGCAGTAATCAATACCACAACAAATGTACTCGAATCTTTTGGCCATGTGCATATCAATGACAATGACAGCCTGCATATTTATGCGGATTATTTGAAATATGAAGGCGCGTCTAAACTCGCTTCATTAAAGGGAAATGTACGATTGACAGATAACCGGGGAATTCTTACAACGCCTCAGATGGATTATAATCTGGATACAAAAATCGCGACTTATTCCAATGGCGGAAAATTGGTGAATGGAAAAACCATTCTTACAAGTAAAGAAGCTATTTATTATGAAGAAACAAGAGATGTGTATTTTAAAAGAGATGTACTATTAGTATCACCCGATTATGAAATCCGGACGGACACACTTTTATATAATACCTATTCAGAAATTACCACATTTGTAGTACCCACAACGATCATCAGTGATAGCGGAAGAAAAAAAATTCTTACAAGCGATGGTTATTATGATATGAAAAATAAAAAATCATATTTCGGCCAACGCCCGCAAATATATGATGGCAATACTGTACTGATAGCAGATGAAGTAGCCAATGACGATAGTACGGGTTTTGGAGAAGCCAATGGAGAAGTTATTTACCGCGATACGGCACAAGGCTATGCCATTCTTGCCAATAACATGAAAACAAATCGAAAGGAAAGCGCTATTCTCGCCACGGTAAAACCGGTTTTGATTTTTGTAAAAAATAAAGATTCTATGGTGATTGCTGCGGATACTTTTTTCAGCGCCAAAATTTCTACTTTGCGCCAAACACGCAATATTCCTGTTATTGTTGATACAATCGGAAGGGATAGCAGCTTTGTTCCGACACCATTAGCAGATAGTACCGATCATTATTTTGAAGCCTATAATCATGTACGCATTTTTTCGGATTCCATGCAGGCAATTGGGGACAGCTTGTTTTACTCATTGGAAGATTCCGTCATCCGGCTTTTTAAAAGACCGGTTTTATGGGCGCAGGGCAACCAGGTAACGGGAGATACCATTTATCTTTTTACCAAAAATAAAAAACCGGATAGATTATATGTTTTTAATAATGCACTCGCCATCAGTAAAGTGGCTGATGAATTTTATAACCAGATAAAAGGCCGCACCATCAATGGATATTTTATTGATGGCAATATTGATTATATGCGAGCTAAGGGAAGCCCGGCTGAAAGTATTTATTATGCACAGGATGATGCCGGGAAATTAATTGGCGTAAATAAATCAAGCGCAGATGCATACGATATACATTTTGAAAATAAAAAACCCATGCGGATTACCGGCATCAATGATTTGAAAGGCATTGTTTATCCCATGCGCCAGGTAAACCATAAAGCCATCCGGCTAAAAGGTTTTCAGTGGCTTGAAAACCTTCGCCCGAAATCCAGGTATGAATTATTTGGCGAGTAAATTTTTTTGCAATAACCATTATCTCGTTTCCTGTATTAAATCTTATTTTTACAAATATGGATATTGCAATTATCGGTACGGGAAATACTGCAACGGTTCTGGGAAAATTATGTAAAGAAAAGGGGCATCGGATTTTAGAAGTAAATGGCCGTTCCTCCACAGACACAAATTTTCTTGCAAAAGAACTTGAAGCGAAAGCAGGGTTTGAATTAAAACAAATAACACAAGATGCAGATTTGTACATCATTGCCGTTTCCGATATGGCCATTGACAATGTAAGTGTGGATATACATGTACATGAAAAAATAGTAGTACATACTGCCGGAAGTATGTCCATACATTTACTCGATCATACATCTTCCAATTATGGCGTATTGTATCCTTTACAAAGTATGCGGAAGGAAATTGAAGAATTGCCTGAAATTCCTTTTTTAATTGATGGAAATAATGATTTTACCAAAAAAGAATTAAAAACATTTGCCAAAACACTTTCCGGTAATGTACAATTGGCCGATGACCTCCAAAGAAAAAAAGTTCATCTTGCCGCAGTATTTGGAGCCAATTTCAGCAACTACCTGTATGCACTTGCAGAAAATTATTGCTATGAAGAAAAGATTCAATTCAATTCCCTGCTGCCATTAATAAAGGAAACAACGCGCAGGCTTGAATTCTATCCTGCCGCTACCACGCAAACCGGCCCGGCCATCCGGGAAGATTTTTCAACTATTGAAAAACATCTTGATTTGCTCAAAGACTATCCATTGATGAAAACAGCCTATCTCGCATTTACCCAAAGCATCCTCACCTGGAACCAGGACGATGACATTTAATTTTTATTCACCCAATCTTCGTAAAAAATTGTTTTGTATTTTTTAAAATAACTACCTTAGCGCAGTTTTAATACGATAGATTTCACAAATTCCAAAATCAACGCAATTTTTAAATACATCTTATGGAGTACAATTATCAACAAACCGAATTTTCAAAAATTTTATTTGCAGGTGTTTTCGCCGGTATCATTGCAACTGTGTCCACACTCACATTCAATTTTTTTTACCGCCAATCCACTGATTTTAATGAATCCATGATGATCAATGTATCGTCACTCATTTTTGGCTCACTCATCATTTTAGAATTATGTGCACTTGTATATCTTGCCCTCCGGAGTTTTATGAAAAACCCGTCCATACTTTACCTCATTATTATGATTGCCCTCATTGCATTATCCATATATGGCGCTTCATCTGTTGTACGCTCAGATAATCCTGTAGAAACTTCGCATTTCCGTGGATTACTTATTGGCATCATCGTCATATTCGGGCTTTGCGCTATTGCCATTCCTTATTTTATTAAAAGATCAGATAAGTTTTTTTAAATGTATATTTAAAACTTACATTAAGGCCGGGTTCTTTTTATGAGCCCGGCTTTTGTAATGCTATGAAACATTCGTTGCGTCGCACCCATCAACGCCTTGTACTATATTCAACTTTCTTTCATTTCATTTCCATAACTTTATTGCTATAAAAAAAAGATATGGCTTTTAAAATTTATACCAAAACCGGTGATAAAGGCAAAACCTCGCTGATTGGCGGAACAAAAGTTTCCAAAGGCAGCCTCCGTATTGAAGCGTATGGAAATGTAGATGAATTAAATTCATTTGTTGGTTTTGTATTGGACCAAACGCCGGATGAACAATGCAGGCAGGATCTAAAAGAAATCCAGGACAGGCTTTTTACTATCGGTTCCGAACTCGCCTGCGACCCCGATAAAAATATTAAAATGAAAACACCTGACCTTCATGAAAGTGATATTGAATTTCTCGAGCAACGTATGGATGAAATGGAAAAAGAATTATCACCACTGAAAAATTTTATTCTGCCTGGCGGACATCCTGCAGTTTCCGCCACACATATTGCCCGGTGCGTATGCCGGCGTGCAGAAAGGTCTTGCGTGAGTATGCAGGACAATGATGAATTTGTAGATCCCATAGTCATTAAATACATCAACAGGCTGAGTGATTATTTATTTATGTTGTCAAGGTATTCAGCGCATATTCTGAAAGTTGCAGAAACACCGTGGATTGCACGGATTGAGTAAGTATCACAAAAAGTGATTTACTGAAAATGATTGCTCATTTATACACTTGCAAATGCATGTATGTATTCATCCAACTTTTCTTCCACATTATAAAAAACAGTTAATCTCCGTATCACATCTTCTACTATGGCATCCGGGCAACTCGCTCCACTCGTAATGAGAATACGCAATGGTTTTTTTTCGGGCAAATAATTTTCCGTGATACTTTCTTTTTTTGTTTTCCAGTTGCAATGATTGATTTGTTGCGGGGAAATTAATTTATCCGCGCCATTGATAAAATACGTGGGTAATTTTTCTGCACATAATTCCACCAAATGCGAAGTATTGCTGCTGTTGTAGCCGCCTACAACTATCGCGAGGTCGGCATCCACTTCCAATAAACCATTCACAGAACTTTGATTGTCACTGGTTGCATAGCAAAGCGTATCGCGCGTATCAGCAAAATGTGTATCAATACTATCCGCATCCAGCGAATAATATTGCAACATCACATGCTTTAAATATTCTGCAATTGCCTGAGTATCCGTAGCGAGTTGTGTCGTTTGATTGACCACGCCAATTCTTTGCAAGTCGGTAGCTACATTAAATCCCTGCGAATAACGGCCCGCGAATTCATTTTCAAATTGTACCTGGTTTTTTTCACCGCGTATATATTGTGCGAGTAAGTGCGCTTCTTGCATATCATTAATCACTACTGTAGGCGTATGAGAAGACGCATGGGAAAATGTGGCACGCGTTTCTTCATGCTTTGGTTTTCCATGTACAACAATGCTATAATTTTTACGTGCAATTTGCTCACTGCGGTTCCATACTTTCTCTACAAAAGGGCATGTGGTATTGTATTCCTGCGTTTCAAGGCCTTTTTTATTCAGCATGGCTTCTATTTCAAGCGTAGTGCCGAAAGCCGGAATGACTACAACATCTTCTTCGGTAATTTCACTGAATGGAATCAACTGTTTTCCGTAAGTATCCTGTAAAAAAATAACGCCCTTTTCACGCAAGTGTGCATTCACTTGTGGATTATGAATCATTTCACTCAATAAAAAAATTCTTTTGCCCGGATTTTCTTCAATAGTTTTGAAAGCTATTTCAATGGCATTTTCCACACCATAACAAAACCCGAAATGCCTTGCAAGAAAAATTTGCAAAACGCCCATATCGAGAATGGTAGGTGAAAAATCTTTCTTCAATTTGTCTTTTTGCTTACGCAAATTTTTAATGGAACTAATGAGCTTGCTTCTATAAACATTTGGTACATTAAACTGCTTCATGGGAAAATAAATTCACGGCAAAGTTAACTCATTCATGGTGGATTACCTGATGCTTTAAAACAAAGCACGGATACTTGCCCTGCCTGTATGTATTGTAGCTGATGTGCCGGGTTTGCGGCCTTCATAATCCACGCTGATCTCCAAATTATTGATCAATCTTTTAGTTAGGCTGATGCTCCACAAATAATTTTTTCCCGGGAAAAGCCCGTCGAGCATGATATAGCTGATGGTGGTATTGCTGGTACCGGTGAATTGGATATTGCTAAAAGTAAATTTTGCCGTGATACTTGTATTGGAAAACGTATTGTATTTCGATTCGAGATTGATATTATTAAACACCGCTTTTTCCCCACCAAATACAGGTTGATTGTTTTTAATGATATATTGATAACCTGCCTGAAGGCGCAATGCATTACCGGGGAAGT
Source organism: uncultured Chitinophagaceae bacterium (assembly GCA_964464835.1). Classification (GTDB taxonomy): domain Bacteria; phylum Bacteroidota; class Bacteroidia; order Chitinophagales; family Chitinophagaceae; genus JAFDXJ01. The sequence continues at coordinate 6,088 of CAYXHX010000058.1, forward strand.
AAGTCAATTTGGGTTCGACACTGATAATGGTAAAATGATAATTCCTGTTGACAAATGAAGGCGTGGACAAACTATTGCGCCCATATTTTTGAATGTATTCGAGTGTATATGTTTTTGCAATATTTACCCTGCCTTTGATAGCCCATTCTGACAATTGCAATGTTTCAAAACCATACGTCAATAAAGATTTATTATAGTTGGTGATATTGGAAATATCTGCGCCCCATGAAGGGCTGAATTTATTAAATGAAAGTGTATTGCTGAGATAATAATTCAGGTTGAGCAAAGAAGTGTCTGCTATCGGGCTTTTCAATGGATTGATGGCTGGGCTTCCGTTTGATATTTGTTTTTTATACGTTTGCAAAGCAGATTGAAAATAAAAGCGTGAAATGAAATTGGACAATTTTTCGGGATGAATGTTTTTCGAAATCAATTTTGGATTCAATGAAAAAGCATAATTGAATTGCGAATACCCGGATTTTATATATTGATTGGTAGGTGTATATATGCGCACATATTTTGCCTGGTCCGGGAAAAGTGCAATTTCAAATTCATTTAATTGTTGCACGCCATCATTGTTATAATCTATCCATGCATATTGCCCCTGGCCTGCAGGCACTTCGATATAAGAAAAATCTCTTTTAGGCTCTTGCCCTGCACCTGTTTCATATAAAAAATTACCCGTGAGAAATCCTTTCCATGCAACCAATGAATAATCAATACGGCCAAGCAAACTTTTATCCTTGCGCTGTGTAGTGATGGTTGTATCAAACACATTTAAGATGCGATAAGAAACAGTGAAACGCAGTTGGCTGTTTTTATTTTTTAATAACGCAGATTGAAAATTAAAATTATGGCTTCTATCCACAGGTACAAGTTCCTTTCCAAAAGGCATTTTATCTTTTCGGGTAAAATAGGTAAATGAAAAAGTATTGGGTTTCGATACATCTGAATTAAGGTAAGTTGAAATGGTTTCAAATGCAAAACTATATGGCGTTACGGTATCTGCAAGCAGGTTGCGCGTTTCATTGTGTTCCAGTGTCCACGAAACGCCTGCAGTAATGTTTTTGAATTTGGTACATCTGCAAATGGCCTTAAATAATAGCCTTTGTCAAATGGGGTTGTACTATTCGTGAGATTGAAAATGCCTGTGAATTGAAAGCCTTTAATATTTTGAGATTCGGAAATAATATTTCTTATACCCCGAAAATGATCGCTGCGCAGGTAGCTGGAAAAATTATACTGGAGATAATTATTTTTTTCATCCGACACTTTTATTTGGAAAGCAGGAAGCTGTTCTGTAGCGGGTTGCAGCAAAATGGGCAAGCCCCAATCGCGTGCAAATTCCACGGGGCGCAATCGTTCAATGGGTGTAAAATTTTTATGCACCCATTCATATCCCGCAATCATTTGAAGCGCAAATTTTTTTTCATTTTTAAAAATCAATGAATCATTTCTTTCTACGGAAAATTTTCCGGCAAGGCCTTTATTATTGTTTTTATCTTGATCAGAAAATGTATTGATATCCGCATTGCTTGCTGCAAATTCTGCATATAGATTTGTTTTTTTATCCAATGCATACAAGGCGCCCACGCTTACAAGCTGCTGCAATTTTGGGGTTACTAAAAAAATGGCCGGTTCAAAACTCCCTTGTGGTACGCCATTCAGCGGTTGTACCCATTGATACACTTTTCCATTTGCACCATTGTAAATGGGCATGTAATTACCTTTTTGAAAACCCACTTCAGAAAATGACAAACTGTATTTTGCACTGTCCGGGTTGGTTGAATAGATAAAAATGGAATCATGGATGCCATTATAAACCGTATCTATTTTTGCATATAATATTTTTGTAACAGAAAAGGTATCGCGTGTTGAAAAAGGATAGAATGCATTTTGGATACTGTCTCCAAGATTGGCTAAAAACTGTTTTTGAGGATTATCGAGTGTTTGATTGATAGGAGAATTCTTAGCATCATTGTTTTGATAAGCTGATGCAAATATTTTTAATTTGCTGCCGATATCTACCTGCTCATTCACATACAACATGGTATTTAAATAATTCCTGTCGGCATATTCAAATTCTACCTGGATACGCGTGTCTTTTGTAATCAATTGATTGGGCGTGAAAGTGATTTCTGCCGTATTATAATTAATCACATATTCCTGGTCTTCTCCACGCTGTACCTGAACGCCATCAATATACACGCGTTCCGTTCCGGCGAGTACAATAAAAAATATTTCATTGTTATTTCCCTGTAACCTGTATGGACCCTGGTTTCCCTCAATGGGGGTAATAATATTGCGCGCAAATTTTCCTTTGGCAATAGCCCCGCTCATCAGCGTGGAAGAATGCATATTTTTTCCAAAATCCACATCCTGCCTGTAGGACAAACCCTGCAATCTTTTATAAAACCGCAGAAAATAGGATTGCTCCTGCCGTATATCTATATCACCTAAACTGACTTTCCATTTTGCTTTACTGAATTCGAGCAATATTTTATCAAACTCATTCAATTGCTGCGTGGTGCCATCGGGTTGAATGGGGATATTATTGTCCGTAATGGCAGCGCTTAATTGAATACTGTCTCCGAGATATCCATTGAGTTGCAGGTTCAATTGTGAATTGAAAACCGCATCCTGGTTATTGCCAATACTTACGTTCCTGCCAAGGCTTCCCTTATAATCGAGTTTTCCGAAATTGAATAATTTGCCTGCATTGTTTTTGGCGCAGCCACAAAATTATTTGAAATACTATCAAAGGAATACCGCTGAGCTGATGAAAATAAAAAATAGGGAAAAACCCTGTACACAATTTCTACACTATCCTGTACCAGTTGTTTTTTCCAATGAATGAGTGCACGTGGTTCATCAATCGTATAAAATGAAGTATCTATTCCATGAACATTAAAAGTTTTCGGCACAATGGATAAAGTATCAATCGTAAAGGTTCCTTTTGCAGGTATTTTTTTCCTGCGCAAATTAGAAACCTGTGCCATAGCCTGGATAGACATCAGCGATAATATCAACACGAATATGGTTTTATTTCTTTGCAGCCTTTTTTATTTTATATAAAACAACTTGTATTGTTCATTTATTGCAGGAAATATTACATGGTAAATGTACGGACTTGTAGCGTGCATTTTTGAATAAGTCAACGCAGAAAATTGCTCATCAAAGCATCATATTCGTTTGTATAAAGATTAGCTGCATCTTTAATACACATTGTTTGAATACATGTTTGCTGCAGTTTTTTTTCAAATTGAATCATTGCCCTAAAATAATCGTGTGCCGGTGTTTGTTTTACCCATAATTCTTTTACAGGAAACCAACCCAATTTTCCCGCAGCTTTTATACAAATTTCCCTACGCTCAAATGAAAGCATAAGCGCAAAACTTCCTTCATTTTTTAAATGGTGTTCAATGATGTGTAGCAACATCATTTCATCTAATGTTTGAACATGCTTTGCCTTATTTTTTTTTGCCTCAGGGCTCTTTAGATTGTTATGAAAGAATGGCGGATTGCAAATAATAAAATCATATTTTTGAGTAGCAGTAAAATTTTCTATATCATCACAAAACACATTCAATCTATTTGCCCAGGGGGAATGTAAAAAATTTTCGCCGGCTTGTTTTGCTGCAGCTGCATCTATTTCTACTGCATCAATAACAATATTTTCAAACCGTTGCGCAAGCATCAATGACAATAACCCTGTACCTGCTCCAATATCGAGCGCTTCTATTTTTTTAAGTTCATCTCCCGGCGTAGCCCATGCGCCGAAAATGCAGGAATCCGTGCATACTTTCATGGCACAGTGTTCCTGTTGTACGGTAAAGTTTTTAAAGGAAAAATAATGATTGGGCATGAAAAATAATTAACGGAACAATGCCTGCACGGTAGTGGGTGTTCTTTGTGTAAGCAATATATTTTTCCCTTCAGTCATTTTTTCCAATAACGCATTATTGAAATGACGGATGGTTAAAAGCTTCAAGCCTTTTTCCACTGACACTTCAAAATCATTTCCCGCTGCCAATGCAAATTCTTCTATTTTATCCCGCACATCATCGAGACAAACCTGCAAACTCACTGCGCCTGTTTGAATGAGATTGGGTTTTATTTTCAAATCTTCAAAAATGGTATATAAATGGCCCATGGGTTTTCCGCCGATAAAAGAAAAATCTTTGGTATGCAAATGAATCAATGCCTGGTTTTCTTTCATCACAATCACGGGTGGCATTTCTTTGGTTTGGTTTTTAAAAATGATTGTTCCCGGCAAACCCGCATCAGAAAAGCATTTCACGTATAATGGGATGCCTTTGTTTTCCAAAGGCTTTATGGTTTTTGGGTGAATTACCTGTGCGCCATAAAATGCCATTTCTATTACTTCATCAAATGCGAGTTCGGGAATAAGTACTGCTTCCGGGAATTGTTTGGGGTCTGCATTCATCACGCCCGGCACATCTTTCCAAATTGTTACACTCTCCGCATTGAGGATATTTGCAAAAACGGCAGCCGTAAAATCGCTTCCTTCGCGGCCGAGTGTTGTACTTTCATTTTCACTTGTGCTGCCAATAAAGCCTTGCGTGATCACCACATTATTTTTTGAAAGCAATGGTTGAACAATTGTTTGAATTTTATTCGTGGTAAAATTCCAATCCAATGCCGCATCCCGGAAATTATTATCCGTGCGGATAACATCCCGTACATCTATCCATGTATTTTCGATACCCATTTCCCTAAAATAAAAACTAAGGATACAGGTACTCAGCAATTCTCCCACGCAAACAACCTGGTCATAATAAAAATCATATTCCCTATCCGCATTTCCATGCAGCAGCCATTCTATTTCTGTATAAAAATCGCGCAAAGCATCATCACATTCGAGGGCTGTTGTTACGAGTAAATATTTTGCCAAAGTATTATGTTGCTTTTTGATCCTTTCAAAAAGTGAAAGCGCTTCATCCTGCCTGCCGGCACAAAAACTTTCAACTACTTTTTCCAAAGCATTGGTGGTTTTGCCCATGGCAGAAATGATTACCAGGAGTGGTGTTGAACTTTCCCGAACAATGGGCACGAGTGCAGATACGCGTTCTTCATTA
>CAYXHX010000059.1:0-749 GCA_964464835.1 uncultured Chitinophagaceae bacterium
AAGCATATTCCAGGAACAATCCCTGTTCAGATCACTGGCTATTTTACTCGAAGTCCTCGGGTAAGCAATCCATAAAATACTTTTTGAATGAATTGCCGGCAAAACTTCTGATAAGATATTACATAACTGTGTGTGATTGATAGCGAAAATGAGCGCGAAATCAACCTTACGGCTACGCAATAATGGCGTCATGCTTTTGGCATACGATAATTTCACAAATTGTTTCTCCATAGAACTGGGTACACCCTGGATTAACAGGTTTCTTTCATTTTCAAGTTCTAATAATTCTAAGAGATTGTGTGCTGGCATCCTACATTCATTTAAGGTGAGTAAAAATAAAATAGGATTGCAAAGGTACTGAAAATTTATTAAATAATCTATACCTTTTTATGAAGTAAGTATTTTATAATAATATGTATTCGAAAATGAATTACCTGGAAACCGGCTTATAATACGTCATGGCTTCCGGCATCAATTCTTTGAGTTTTGCAATTCTATCCGCATCAGCCGGATGATCACTCAAAAAAACTGGTGGTTTGGGGCCACCCAATTTTTCCATTCTTTCCCAAAAAGGAATGGCTTCCTGTGGATTATATCCTGCCATGGCAGCAAATATTAATCCATAATGGTCTGCTTCCAATTCCTGGCTCCGTGAATTGGGCAGCAATACTCCTACCTGGGCTGCTGGCCCATAAATGCCATTAAAAATATCTACCGTTTTAGGATTTTTGGAAAGCGCCACATTGCCT
>CAYXHX010000059.1:759-2082 GCA_964464835.1 uncultured Chitinophagaceae bacterium
CTGCCAATTGTATGCCCTGCGCGAGCATTACCTCACTCATTCTTTCCCTGCCATGCCCTACAACAGCGTGTGTTATTTCATGCCCAAGTACAATTGCCAATGCGGCTTCATTCTGTGTTACATTCAATAAACCAGTATATACAACTACTTTTCCACCGGGCATACACCAGGCATTTATTTCTTTACTATCCACGAGATTAAATTCCCATTTATAGCCTGAAAGTTCATTGCCAAGGCCTTTTTGCTGATAATATTCATTAATGGCACTGGCAATTCGATTACCCACTCGCTTAACCATTTCCACATCTTTATTTGTTGGATTGGTGAGTACTTTATTTTGTGAAAGGAATTGTTTGTATTGAACCTTCGCTGTCTGTTCTAATTGATCCTCAGATACAAGGCTCAGTTGGCTTCTTCCGGTAATTGCATTTTGGGTGCAGGCAAAAAAAATGGTACTAATGACAAAACAAGTGGCGAGTAATTTACCCTTCATGAAAAATAGTTTGATGTGGAATTTATTTTGAAGTCATTCAATATTTATACCAAAAAGGAAAATTCAATTTAATAGAAATGTTTTTTTATCATTGGAAGATTTAATCCTCTTCCTCTTCATTCCTTCTTTTCCTGCGCCTGTCACGATACTTGAAAATAGGCACTTTGCCTTCTGTGCCGTTGATAAGGCGATTGATATTTTTCTGATGTGTGAGTATTACCATCAATGCTACTGCTACAGAGAAAACACGGTACAATGTAACATCATCATTAAAAATGAATAAAATAAATATGGCAAATGCTACACCTGCAAGCATGGAACTAAGTGATACAAACCGGGTAAGATAAAGTACTGCAAGAAAAACACCAACGCAACAAACTGCTACAAGCGGCTGTATCGCCACGATCATACCGAATAATGTAGCTACACCTTTACCTCCTTTAAAATTAGCCCATATAGGGAAAATATGGCCTAACACTGCTGCGAGTCCAAGTCCAATCATCAGGTTGGTCCGGTCCCAATCATCATGTAAATAATGTGTAATGAAAATATATAAAGAAGTAGCAGCAACACCTTTTAACATATCCACAATCATTACAAACGTTCCCCACTTTGGGCCGAATACACGATAGGTATTGGTTGCGCCCGCATTGCCACTGCCATAATCCCGGATATCTATACCGAAGAAAGATTTACTTACCCAAACAGCAGTAGGAATTGATCCGATTAAATAAGCTAAAATAATAAGTAAAACTTCTGTCATGGGGCAATTACTGATAAAAAGAGAGCAACAAATGTACAAGCAAATTTGGATACACAAAAACCATTCA
>CAYXHX010000059.1:2092-10361 GCA_964464835.1 uncultured Chitinophagaceae bacterium
TTTTTTAGCGGTTAAATGCCATCAAAACCCAGGAATCTTTAACATTTGTTGCACGATGTGTAAGCCCGGATTGAGAAGCAACCTGTAACAAATCTTCCACATCAGATAAGAATATGCCACTTATCAGAACCTGCCCTTTTGCATGTAGAATTTGTGAGAAATTGGGAAGAAACTCCATCAATACATGTTTATTGATATTCGCCAGGATGATATCAAATTTTTCATCGCCTGGCGGCATATTCTTTTCCGAATAAAAAATATTTTTACATTCATTGGCTTCTACATTCTCTTTAAAATTCTCTGTACAAAATGGGTCATTATCAATAGAGAAGATTTCTTTGGCTCCAAGTATTTCTTCGAGAATAGACAGGATGCCTGTACCAGCACCAAAGTCAAAAACTTTTTTTTGATGCAAATCAAGTTTCAACATTTCAGAAATCATTAAAGCAGTTGTGGCATGATGCCCTGTACCAAAACTCATTTTTGGTGTGATGATGATTTCATGCATCATTCCCACAATAGGTTGATGAAAATTGGCGCGAATGGAAATTGTATTGTCAATAATGACGGGTTGAAAATTTGCTTCCCATTCAGAATTCCAGTTTTTCCCTTTGATGAATTGTTTTTGAAAATTGATGTGATGTGCTTGCAGTAAGCGTTCCAGGGCTTCTTCTTGGAAACTTGTTTCATTAAACCAGGCTGTGAGTTCTGTTTCATTTTCTTCAAAACCTTCCGGCGACAATACAGAAATCGCTGCAAGGAGTTCATCCCGTTGATCGCCGGCAGGGGTTTGTATGGAAATGCAATAGAAGTTTTGCATATAAGAATGATGATTTTAAATAAATGTGGTTTTATAAAACCAATTTGCAAAAATAAATGAATAAGAAAACTTCGAACCTGGTTTTAAAACTGCAATAGCTTGAAGCGTATCAGGCTTCAACTTATGTTTTTTCTATTAGGAATGATTTTGATTGTTTAATCTTAAATTAGTACTTTTAATCAAATTATTTGGCAATGCAAGCTATTGAAACCACCGCTGTTTTTGATAAAGACGGCAAACTTATTATCGCAGATATGCCTGCATTAAAAAATAAAAAAGTAAAACTTCTTTTATTAATAAATGAAGAAGATACAAAAGAATTTTATGATCTATCCTTACATGGCCTGTCTAAAGCATATTCAGAAAATGAACCCGAATATAATTATTCTCAAATAAAAGAAGCGAATACATTATACAAGCATGCAGGAAAGTAACATTGTTTTAATTGATTTTCCTCAGCCAGATGGCAAATCAAAAGTGAGGCCAGCATTGATTTTGAAACGCCTTCCTCAATTTCAGGATTTTTTGGTTTGTGGAATATCCACACAAGTTCACCAGATTATAAAAGATTTTGATGTAATTATTGATGAGAGGGAAAGGTTTTTTGCTAATACTGGTTTGCATAAAACTTCCATTATAAGAATATTTTTTTTGGCCGTTGTTTCTTCTGATAAGATTTCAGGTAGTATTGGTAAAATACCTTCCAGTTTACATAAAAAACTATTGGAGCGGCTTGCCATGTTTCTCACTGCTTAAATTCTTTTCTCTTCTTTAAATTTACTTTATTGATTGGAGCGATTCTTAAATTCAACAAAATTTTGTATTTAAGAATCACACCCCACTCCACATTTTCCCTCCCGGAAATGAATAACCATTCATTGATTCTTTTTTCATGGTAATGCTATACCCGGGCATGGAGGGCGGCATATAACAACCATTTTTTATAACAACCGGGTCAGTAAAATGCTCATGCAAATGATCTACATATTCTGTGATCCTATTTTCCAAAGAACCACTGATTGCAATATAATCAATCATGGAAAGATGCTGCACATATTCACAAAGTCCCACGCCGCCCGCATGCGGGCATACAGGCACGCCATACTTTGCTGCCATCAGCATAATGGCTAATATTTCATTCACACCACCCACGCGGCAACTATCAATCTGGCAAATATTCATCGCGCCACTTTGCAAAAATTGTTTGAACATGATCCTGTTCTGGCAATGCTCTCCTGTTGCCACCTTGATAGGCGCAACTGCTTTGGCAATTGCAAGATGGCCAGCCACATCATCCGCACTTGTAGGTTCTTCAATCCACCAGGGATTGAAACGTGCAAGCAATTTCATATTTTTAATGGCTTCATCCACTTCCCATTTCTGATTGGCATCCATCATGAGTATTAAATCATTTCCAATTTCTTCGCGGATGATTTCGGCTCTTTGTATATCTTCATTGATATCCCCGCCCACTTTCATTTTTAAATGCGTCCATCCATCTTTTTTTGCTTCACGGCTGAGGCGGCGGATTTTTTCTTCTGAATAACCCATCCATCCTGCGGAAGTGGTGTATGCAGGATAACCATTTTTCAATAAATAATTGATGCGTTCTTGCCTGGATGCTTCTAATTTTGAAAGCATGTTAATAGCTTCTCCCGGAGTGATCGCATCTGTGAGATAGGTAAAGTCAATACATTGTACAAATTGTTCCGGCGTCATATCTGTGATCAATTTCCATAAAGGCTTGCCTTCGTTTTTTGCATAGAGATCCCACACTGCATTTACCAAAGCGCCGGTCGCAAGATGTATCACGCCTTTTTCCGGCCCAAGCCAGCGAAGCTGGCTATCACCGGTAATCATTCGCCAGAATGCACCCATGTTTGCTGTGAGCTCTTCCAACGATTTTCCAATAAGTAAATAAGATAATGATTGAATAGCGGCAACACATAATTCATTGCCACGGCCCAATGTAAAAGTAAGGCCATGCCCTTCAAGGGTCGGTTGATTCGTTTTTAAAATAACATAAGCCGCCGAATAATCCGGGTCTTTATTGATGGCATCGGAGCCATCCAAATTTTTACTTGTGGGAAAACGGATGTCTTTGGTTTCTATTGAAGTAATAATGGTTTGCATAAATGAATATAAATAGCCGTATAAAATTTATGAATAAAGATACATTGATTTTAAAACCGATTTCCCGGATAATTTTGTGAAGGTTTTTTTTTAAAAAATTATTCGTCATCGTTATCCGGTTCATGCAACTTCCACTCAAGTTGATTGATTACCCATGATTTCATCCAATCCAATTTGAATGCAAACCATTCATCTCTTTCTTTTCCCGCTTGATGAATAAGCCGGTTAAAGTTGGCAAAAGGTTTTTTCCCGTTAATAGCAGATTCGAGTAAATTTTTAGTCTTACTTTCAGAAAGGGAGAAAACAAAATCTTCCATTATTTCATAGCTTTCATGGGAATCCAACACATCAATTTCTAAAAAGGATATATCCGATGTAACTCTTTTGATATCTGCCGCCCAATCACTATCCTCATCTTCCCAATCCATTTCCGGGAAACGGCCTGGATCAGGAATACTAACTAATTCAAATGTTTTCCTGTGCAAAAAACAACACAAGCCCGCATCAACAGATTCGGCTATTGCTTTAATAATAGTTGAAGGTACAGTTGAAACTTTTGTTTGTTCTGCTGTTGGTTTCCACCTGCTGTAAGGTTCTTGTGCGAGTTTGAAATTATAATATTTTTCTTCGCTTGTAACTTCCATGGAAACCCATTCGGGAATTTGAAAAACTTCCTGTTCATTTTTTAATTCTATTTCGGCAACAATGAGCCCGGCATTTTCATCAAGAAATTCATCTATTTCCCAAACATTTTTTTTGACCTGAATGGTATATCGTATTTTCTCAATGGCGCAACAGGCAAATTGGCTGATGATGGCTTCAGCATCTTTGCGTGGTATTTCATATTCGAATTCATTTCTTGTAATGCCGGTTGTTTGGCCTTTAATGGTTAAAAAACTTTTATTATCCGTTATTCTTACGCGGACTATTTTGCGGGGATCAGTGGTGATATATGCCTGGTGGAAATGCACGCCGCGAGGCTTTTCTACTGCTTCCCATTTTTTCTTATCTACTAAAAATTTTCTTTCAATTTCTGTTGCCATACAATATAGTTAAACCAAATTTATAGCATTCTTTCCTACTTCACCAATTATTGACTCGCCAAAAAAAATTGTTTGATACACAATCGCCACGTATTTTTAGAACTCAAAATTCAGTCTACCCTCAATTTCCAACTATGCGTTATTGTTTTGCACTTGATCTCATCAATGATGAAGAAAAAATTGCCGAATATGAAAAATGGCACCTTGAAGTATGGCCGGAAATTATCACTTCCATTAAAGCTGCGGGGATTGTAGAAATGGAAATCTACCGTGTATTGAACCGCCTCTTTATGATCATGGAATCGAAGGAAGATTTTTCATTTGAAAAAAAATCGGAAGATGATGCAATCAATGAAAAAGTGCAGCAATGGGAAAAACTGATGTGGAATTACCAGCAGCCATTACCCGGTGCAAAGCCAGGCGAGAAATGGATAATGATGAATAAAATATTTAGCCTCGGGAATCAATAAGACTATTGTATGAATCAAAAAAAAGCAGCAAACAATTATTTGATACCGTTCATTTTGGTAACAGGTTTATTTTTTCTTTGGGGCCTGGCATACGGCCTTCTTGATGTATTGAATAAGCATTTCCAGGAAACACTTCAAATAACGAAAGCGCGATCTACTTTGTTACAGATGGCATATTTCGGCGCGTACTTTTTAATTGCGCTTCCTGCGGGATTTTTTATGTCGCGTTACGGTTATAAGAAAGGCATCATTACGGGATTATTATTATATGCATGCGGCGCATTTTTATTTTATCCGTCTGCGCAGGCAGCCAATTTTAATTTTTTTTTATTGGCCATGTTTATTCTTGCATGTGGCCTGGCATTTTTAGAAACAGCAGCAAACCCTTATGTCACGATTTTGGGTGAAAGAAAAACTTCGGAAATGCGGCTCAATCTTGCACAAAGTTTTAATGGCGTTGGTTCGTTTGTAGGGCCATTGATTGCAGCTAATTTATTTTTCTACAATAACAACAAAAGTGGCGGCTAACTTGATTCTGTAAAAATTGTTTATCTCGCCATCGGCCTCGTCGTATTGATTGTAGCAGGATTATTCTGGCGTACGCCCATGCCTGAAATAAAAGAGGATACACTTGTTGCAGAATCAGGGCTTATTACTACACCACTATTTAAGCATCGCAATTTTACGAATGCAATTATTACACAATTTTTTTATGTGGCTGCACAGGTAGGCGTTGCTGCTTTGTTTATAAATTATTGCACCGAAAATACTTTGCACATCACCAATGCGGATGCAGCATACTTGCTTTCTGTAAGCCTTTTACTTTTTACGCTTGGAAGATTTACAGGTACAGCGCTCATGAAAAAAATTTCGCCAAATATATTGCTGACAATTTTTGCAGTGATCAATATTGCTTTAACCTTTATTGTGTTTTTTAATATCGGATGGATATCCGTTTATTCACTCATGGCTATTTTCTTTTTTGAGTCCATCATGTTCCCAACTATTTTTGCTTTAGGTGTAAAAGACTTAGGCCATCATACAAAAAAAGGATCCTCATTTATTATTATGTCCATTGTTGGCGGAGCAATCATGCCCTGGTTTATGGGAATGATTGCAACAAAATTTTCAACACATATTTCTTATATTGTTCCGGTATTTTGTTTTGTAATTGTTGCCTGGTATGGGATGAATGGATATAAAATAAAACCCAAAAGCGTGTTTAAATAATTCAATATGTTCACTTTAAAAAATAAAAAAGCAATCATCACAGGTGGCGGAAGTGGCATTGGCCGTGCAATTGCTTCGTGCTTTGCTGCAAATGGCGCTGAAATCCATATTCTTGAAGTGTCTGAAAATGCGGGCGCGGAAATACTCCATGAAATTCACCATCAAGGAAATGAAGCAACGGTGCATGTATGTGATGTAAGCAATCAGCAAGCTGTAGTAGAAGCTTTTCAAAAGATTGGTGCGCACCAAATTCTTGTGAATAATGCGGGCATTGCAAATATTGGTAAAGCACATACAACTTCAGCAGCGGATTTTGAACGGGTGATGCAGGTAAATGTACAGGGCGTTTACAATTGTTTGTTTGCATCTATTCCCATCATGCAGAAAAATGGTGGCGGTGTTATCTTAAATATGGCATCTATTGCTGCATGGTGCGGCTTGCCTGACCGCTTTGCTTATTCCGCTGCAAAAGGCGCTGTTGCTGCAATGACGTTATCTGTTGCGAAGGATTATATCCATGATCATATAAGATGCAATTCCATTTCACCGGCGCGTGTGCATACGCCATTTGTGGATGGCTTTTTGCAAAAAAATTATCCCGGCCGTGAAAAGGAAATGTTTGAAACTTTATCAAAAACACAGCCGATTGGCCGCATGGCTGAGCCAAAAGAAATTGCTGCATTGGCTTTATATTTATGCAGTGATGAAGCGGCGTTCATTACGGGATGTGATTACCCGATTGATGGCGGTTTTTTGAAATTGAATACATAAACAAACAGATTTCCCGGAATTCTTTAAACTGGATTTATACTATGAAACTAATTAGATATGGAAAGGCAGGTGCTGAAAAGCCCGGTGTAATAGTACATGAAAAATGGTACGATACAAGTAGCATCATACATGAATATGATGAAGATTTTTTTGCATCCGGTGGATTGGATAGATTGGAGAAAGTGATACTGAATGAAAAATTGGAAGAAATAAATATGCATCAAAGATTAGGTTGTCCTGTTTATAAACCTTCAAAAATTATTTGTATTGGATTGAACTATGCGAAACATGCTAAAGAAACCAATGCGTCAATTCCAAAAGAACCAATCATTTTTTTAAAAGCCACATCATCCATAATTGGCCCAAATGACAATGTGGTTATTCCAAAGAATTCTGTAAAAACAGATTGGGAGGTAGAGCTGGCAATTGTAATTGGAAAGAAAGCTAATTATGTGCAAACAGAAAATGCAATGAATTATGTAGCCGGGTTTTGTTTGCATAATGATGTAAGTGAAAGGGAATTTCAATTGGAACGTGGCGGGCAATGGGTGAAAGGCAAAAGCGCTGATACCTTTGCCCCGCTTGGCCCCTGGCTGGCTACAAAAGATGAAATAAAAGATGTTCACGCACTTCGCTTATGGCTAAAACTGAATGGCAAAATAATGCAGGATGCAAATACGGACGATTTGATTTTTAATATTCCTACATTGATAAGTTACACTTCACAGTTCATGAGCTTATTGCCGGGAGATATCATATCTACCGGAACGCCACATGGCGTGGGTTTGGGAATGAACCCGCAAATCTATTTGAAAGAGGGCGATGTGATGGAATTAGGTATTGATGGATTGGGAACACAAAGACAGGAGGTGAAGACGTGGGAATCATGATGAATGATGAACTATGAATGATGAATGAAAAATAATAGCTATGGTATAGAATGATCAAAAATTGAAAGTAATATTTCTTTAAAAAATTGTTTACAAACTTTAGAGAAAATAATGATAATCCAATGATTGACGCACATGTACATTTCTGGCAATTTGATCCTCTGCGCGATGCATGGATGAATGATGATATGGAAATTTTGCAAAGAGATTTTTTACCCAAAGATTTGGAAAGGATTGCAGCAAAATATGACGTAGATGGAGTTATAGCCGTTCAGGCTGATCAAAGTGGCCGGGAAACAAATTTTTTATGCCGACTTTCTTCCACTCATAAAATCATTAAAGGCGTTGTTGGATGGGTTGACTTGTTGCAGAAAAATCTTGATGAAATATTAGAACATTATTCAAAGATTAAAGTATTAAAAGGTTTCCGTCATATCCTTCAAGCAGAACCTCCGGGGTTTATGTTGCAAAGAAAATTTATTGAAGGTGTGAAAGCGCTCAAGCACAATGATTTCACGTATGATATATTGGTTTATCACAAACAATTGCCGGAAGTGATTCAGTTTTTAGAAAAACTTCCGGATCAAAAGTTGATCATTGACCATTGCGCAAAACCGGCTATCAAAAAAGGAGACATCAAAAAATGGGAAAGCCAAATGCGCATCATTGCAGAATATACAGATGTGTATTGCAAAATTTCAGGATTGGTTACCGAAGCGCATTGGCATAAATGGCATCAAGAAGATTTTTACCCATATCTCGATGTAGTGATGGAATGCTTCGGATCGGAAAGAATTGTATTTTGCAGTGATTGGCCCGTGATATATACAAGCGCTACTTATGGAAAATGGATCAATGTGATGAAGGAATACATGAAACAATTTTCGAAACAGCAACAAGACAAATTTTTTT
>CAYXHX010000059.1:10387-11085 GCA_964464835.1 uncultured Chitinophagaceae bacterium
CGCAGCGGTTTTATAATATTTAAAAACATGTTATGGATTTAAATTTAGCCGGAAAAGTAATTATCGTTACCGGCGGGGCAAAAGGAATTGGGCGAGCAATTGTGGAATCCTTGTCTGCTGAAAAAGCAATTCCTGTAATAGTTGGCCGAAATAAAATGGATAACGATGAAGCCTTGAAAAGCCTGCCCGGAGAGGGTTTCGCAGTAGCAGCAGAACTTACGAACCAGGATGCATGTAAAAACGCAGTTGAACAAATTATTGAAAAGTTTGGCAGGATAGATGGCCTTGTAAATAATGCCGGCGTGAATGATGGCGTAGGGCTTGAATCGGGCGATTATGAAAAGTTTGTTGCTTCATTGCATAAAAATCTTATTCATTACTATTTGATGGCGCATCATTGTTTGCCTTATTTGAAAAAGTCGAAAGGGGCAATTGTAAATATTGGTTCCAAAGTAGCGGAAACCGGACAGGGAAATACGAGTGGTTATGCGGCTGCAAATGGAGGCCGCAATGCACTTACACGTGAGTGGGCTGTAGAGTTGCTTCCCTTTTCAATTCGTGTGAATGCAGTAATTGTTGCAGAAAGTTTTACACCATTGTATGAAACCTGGATTCAAACATTTGAAAACCCAATGGAAAAATTAAAAGAAATAACGGATAAAATTCCTTTAGAAAAACGAATGACAAGGCCCGAAGAA
>CAYXHX010000060.1:0-10930 GCA_964464835.1 uncultured Chitinophagaceae bacterium
GTTCATTCCCGGCGGAGTGATCAACCCGGATAAAATGCGTATGAATGAAGATTGCATTTCTTTTGTAAAAGATTTTTTTGATAGCGGCAAACCTTTGTTTGCAATATGCCATGGGCCGCAATTATTAATTAATGCAGGGATTGTAAAAGGCCGTTCACTTACTTCATATCCATCTATTAAAATTGATTTGGAAAATGCAGGCGCAATTTGGGTAAATAAAGAAGTAGTGGTGGATGAAGGCTTGGTTACAAGCCGCAGCCCAAAAGATTTACCGGCTTTTAATAAAAAAATGATTGAAGAATTAATGGAAGGCGTACATGAACGCTAAAAAATAAATTAGCCTTCGTTCAGTTTTCATTTAATGGGGGATGTTGTTTGGGCAAAGTTTCTACCTTACTTTCTACTTCCCTATGTTCTATATGTACAGCATATTCTGCCGGCTTGATTTTGCCGCCACTTGCTTCTGCATAAGCTTGCGTAAATTCTGCTCCAAGGTATAATATAGCTGATGCATAATACACCCATACTAAAATTACAATGATAGAACCGGCAGCGCCATACATTGAAACCGAAGCTGTATTTTTTAAATAGATACCGATCAAATATCTCCCAATCATAAAAAGGATTGCGGTGAATAAAGCGCCTGCACGAACATGTTTCCAACTTATTTTTGCATCCGGTAAAACCTTAAAAATAATTCCGAACAGGACAGTAATGATAACCATTGTCAACAGGAAATTGACAATAAATATGACGGAAACAGTTCCACTGGAAAAATAGGTTTTTAAAACGTTAGCGAATGAATCCACCAAACCATTAATGATCAATGAAACAATTAAAAGAAACCCAAGTGAAATAATAAGGGATGCAGATTGAAACCTGTTTTTTAAAAATTTCAACCAACCCTTTTTGGGTTTTGGTTTTACCTGCCAAATTGTATTCAATGAATCCTGAATTTCTACAAATAAACTCGTAGCGCCTACCAACAAAGCAATGATACTGATGATTAATGCAAAATTTGTTTTACCCGAGAGATTAATATTTTGAATTACATCCTGGATTTGTGTTGCAGCGCTTGCGCCGAGAAAGCCATTCAGTTGATCAAAAATTTTTCCTTCACTTGCTTGCTGCCCAAAAAATATACTGGAAATAGACATAATGAAAAGCAATAAGGGCCCGAGTGAAAAAATAGTTGTATAAGCAAGTGATGCACTTAGTTTCATGCCTTTATCTGATACAAACCCGGAAAAACTGTCTTTCAAAATTTTCCACCATTTCATCCAGAATTTTTTTGTAATTAGAAATTTCATGTGTTGAATTTAAAAAGAAATGCGCAATAAATTTCGCGCATTTTTTTCTTACATCACTGAGTTTTCCAATTTCCATGCCGTATGCATGAAGAAATTTCAAGAAATGTCATTCATATACAAAAAAGAAACCCTTTGAAACATCCTCTTTCAATTTTTCAAATATGTTGATTTATGCTTCATCCTGTTCTGATGCAGCTTCATAGTTTATATTATTTTCAGCGATTTCCGTAAGCATTGAATCTGCTTCTTTTTCTTCGTTCAAAATTTCTTCAATCATATTGGCAATTTGATCATGGCCCAAAGAAATGGCAAGTTGGCGCAATCCGCCATACGTAGCAATTTCATAATGTTCTGCCTTCTGGCCTGCCATGATGAGGCCTACATCACGTGTTGCAGTTCCTTCTTCCGTATCTTTAATAATCGTATCGCCTTCTTTGGTGATACCTTCCATTGCCTCACATTTTTTAGCCTGCGCTTTTTTACCCATTGCTTCAAATATTTGTTCGAGGCGGCCAACGTGTGTTTTCGTAACTTCCAAATGATCCTGGAACGCATTCTTCAGCTCGGGTGATGTTGCCGCTTTCATCATCTTTGGCAATGTTTTTACAAGATGTTTTTCTGCCCAGTAAATGTCTTTTAGCTCATCTACAAAAAACTCATGCAGCATGGAATCTTCTGCGCTTACGCCCATTCTTACATTTGGCCTGGAGTCATCCATTTTTTTTTGTGATGATGCTTTTTTAGTGTTTGACGTGTTTGCCATTTTTTTTAATTTAAAAATTATTAATTGATATTCATGTGAACCAACTTTTATACCAATGTAAAATTTTATTATCTATCCTCTTGTTCCGGTAAATTTTTTTCTTCCGCAATATTTGATTCCCGTATAGTATTCTTTTTATTCTTTTCACTGACGCTTTTCAATCGTTCATAATATTTGCGGATAATTTTCATTTCAGCATCACTCATATCTTCTGCGGCAACAAGCCGGTTACTCGAGAGATCATTCGATGCCACAAGTTCATCGAGCTTTAACTGTATGGCCAGCGAATCCTTATTCTGAGATTTTTGAATTAAAAAAACCATGAGAAAAGTAATAATCGTAGTGCCGGTATTAATCATTAATTGCCAGGTTTCTGAAAAATCAAAAACAGGCCCTGTGACTGCCCATATAATGATAATTGAACAAGCAATTATAAAAGCAGTCGTACTGCCGGTAGCTGTAGAAACTGTTACTGAAAATCGTTCGAAAAAGCTTTTAGAATATTTTTCTTTTGACATGATAGTTGTTTTAAAAATTTTATCTTTAATGATTCTTTTTAAAAAGTAATTGTCAAAAAAAAAGCCTGAAATTTCTGGTTGAAATTATTTTTACAAATTTTGAGAATGTGGAAAATACTACTCAACACTTATGCGAAGGGGAATTTTTTTCTTACAAAATTTTAATGTGTATGCATGAGATTACCTCCCGTATTTACCTCTTGTATAATTAATTTAGAAAAAGCAGTAAGCCGTCAATAGAAAATGAATTCTGAATCCGCCTTCAAAGGCCTTGAAAATTAAAATGGCATTTAATTTTCTATAAATGCCAATACATAAAACAAGAATATGGAAACAAATGAAAGCGTAGAAATATTGAATGACCTGATAAAAATTAATAACGACCGCATCCGTGGCTATGAAAAAGCATTACAAGATTTAAAGCAGGTGCAGAATCCAATATTGCAGGAAAACTTGCACCAACTATTTATCAATTTTATTGACCAAAGCCGGCAAAACCGTAATGAGTTGGGCAACGAAGTACAATCACTCGGTGGCACAATGGCTGATGATACCACTACGAGTGGAAAAATTTATCGTAGCTGGAGGTCCTTAAAAGCAGTATTTACCGGCCATGATGCAAAATCCATTTTAGAAAGTTGTGAGTCAGGAGAAGATGCCGCACAGAAAGCCTATCAACAGGCACTTTCAGATGACTTGCCTGCATACCAGGCCGATTTGGTACAATCCCAGAAAAATTCTTTGAGAACGGCGCATGATAAGGTAAAATCATTACGTGACAAACGTGATTAAGATTTGTAATAAATGGGAAAAAATCAATAGTGGAATATAGCTATTGATTTTTTTTATGCCCCTGCTCTTATTCTTTTTATTGCTTTTTAATAAACCAAATAAGTGAAGTTGAAATTATATTCCTTACCAGATTTTTGTAAACTATCTTTGCATCGGAAGTTCTGTAAACAAAAATTCTAACGGATATGGAATCCCCCCAAAAAAAAGTTGTAGTAGCCGGAGGTGGCTTTGCCGGCGTGAACATCGTTAAAAAACTTTCCAGGAATAAAGATATAGATATCACACTTGTTGATATCAATAACTACCATTTTTTCCCGCCCTTGTTGTACCAGGTGGCTACTGCATTTATTGAACCATCCAATATCAGTTATCCTTTTAGAAGAATGTTTCAAAAGAAAAAAAATATACATTTTCATATGGGGAAAATACTGCGCATTTTCCCGGAAGAAAATTATATCGTTACCGATACCGGGAATATTGGATATGATTTTTTGGTAATTGCAATAGGTGCACAAACAAATTTTTTCGGAATGCATGATGTGGAGAAAAATGCATTACCTATGAAAACAATTACAGATGCCATCAACCTTCGCAACCACCTTTTATTAAGCCTGGAAAAAGCAGCCCGTGCTACTACACTTGCCGAAAAACAACAGGACCTAAATATTGTAATTGCCGGCGGAGGGCCTACAGGCGTTGAAATTGCGGGGATGCTTGCAGAAATGAGAAAAAATATTGTTTCCAAAGAATACCTGGAAATCAATGCAGGGGATATTCGAATACATCTTGTAGATGCAGGCCCAACTTTACTCAATCCCATGAGTAAAAAATCACAGGAAGAAGCCTATAAAGTTTTATCAAATTGGAATGTTGATATTGTTTTAAATACTGCTGTTAAAAGTTATGAGAAAGGAATTGTTTTATTGAGCAATGGTACAGGCATTGCCACCAATACATTGATTTGGGCGTCCGGTGTAACCGGGCAAATCATTCCAGGCTTGCCGGATGGAACCTATGGCCGCGGCAATAGGATATTTGTTGATGAATTTAATAAAGTAAATGGCACCAAAAACATTTTTGCTATCGGTGATATATGCCTGCAACTGTCTGATAAAAATTTCCCGAAAGGCCATCCCCAACTCGCACAAGTTGCTATACAACAGGGAAACTTATTGGGGAAAAATTTAATGTATGCCATCGAAGGAAAATCAATGTTGCCTTTTTCCTACAAGGATAAAGGCAGTTTGGCAATTATCTCCAAATACAAAGCTGTAGCTGATTTGCCAAAAATATTCTTCAAAGGTTTATTCGCATGGTTCATCTGGTTGTTCATACATATTTTACCTCTTGCCGGTTTTCGCAATAAAGTAAAACTTGCCTTTAGCTGGTTTTGGTCATTCATCACCAATGATCCTACGTTAAGATTGATTATCAGGCCGAAGAAAGAAGGCTAGGTAATGGGGATTTGATCTATGTTTTTGGGCCTGGGCCTGAGGCCTTGTATGAAAGCCCTTAAATTGAAAGTGTGCTTTTTCACAAAAAAACAATCATGATTATTTTTTTTAAAACCATATATCATTCCACCTTTGGCGTACCTTGCGTTTGCATTTTCAATCCTTTTTCCCCTTAAGTATGAAAAAAAATTTTTGTGGTATTTTCCTGTCAATACTGTTTTCAATATCTGCCCTGAATATACAGGCACAGCCCGCAGATTCATCCTCAAATTGCCATGTTCGTATCAGTGTTTTAACTGTTGAACCTGGGCAGGAATTGTATTCCATTTTTGGCCATAGCGCCATCCGGGTGCAGGATAGTTTGCAAAATATGGATATCGTATATGGCTGGGGCACATTCAATTTTGATGAGCCGAATTTTTATTTAAAATTTTTAAAAGGCAATCTTAATTATTATGTAAGTGTGGACCGCTTTAATGACTTTATCCAGGAATACAAGGAAGAACAACGCAGTGTGTGGGAACAGGAATTAATTTTAAATTGTACACAAAAAGATTCCATCCTTCATGCTCTGGAGGTGAATATGCTGCCACAAAACCGGTTTTACAAATACGATTTTTTAAAAGATAATTGTACTACACGAATCCGTGATATGATTTTCGGCCATATGCCGGGTATTGTGATTACGGACTCACTTACTTTGCCCGGCGTATCTTTCCGGGACATGATACATGAATACCTGGATGAGGGTGCAAAACCCTGGAGTAAATTGGGTATTGATATTTTATTAGGCAGCTCTACAGACATATCACCCACAAATAAAACGGCAATGTTTCTCCCTGATTATCTCATGCAGGGATTGGACATGACACAAGTGGATGAAATGCCTGTTGCCGAAAGTGAAACTATGATTTACCAGGCAGACCCTTGCGATTGCCTCACATGGATGTATGCACCCTTGATGACCACTTCGATTGTTTGTGTGATTTTATTTGTTATTTCCCTTATTCCCATTCGATGGGCAATCATTATTACTAAAATCTCGGACTCATTTTTATTTTATTTAACCGGGCTCATTGGCATTCTTATTTTGTTTATGTGGTTTTTTACAGAACATTCATCTACTGCCAATAATTTCAATATTGCCTGGGCATTGCCAACAAATTTCCTGTTCGCATTTTTTGTATGGAAACATCATAAATGGTCAAGAACATATTTTCTCCTGGTTTCATTGATCTATGCAATATTGTTGGCTACCTGGTTTTTCCTGCCACAGGAATTAAATATTGCCCTCATTCCCGTTGTATTATTGCTGATGTTCAGGAGTTATAAATTGGGCGGAAAAAAAATCCCTAAAGAATATAATGCAGAAACTTATTTTTAAAAATACCACGGAAGTTTTTTATCATAAATCAGGTTTTGGTTTGCCTGTTATTTTATTGCATGGCTTCGGAGAAGACAGCAGCATTTGGAATGAATGTGCAAGAGAGTTGGAAAAAAATTGTTTGCTTATCCGGCCGGAGCTCCCGGGCAGCGGGCTTTCCACGTTTTTTACCAAAGAAAATGGCAATGTTTCAATAGAAGATTATGCGGATATTATTTATATACTTTTAGCACATGAAAAAATAGAAAAATGTATTTTGCTTGGCCACAGTATGGGAGGCTACATTACATTGGCTTTTGCAAAAAAATATGGTGAAAATTTATTGGCTTTTGGTTTAATAAATTCCACTGCCTATGCCGATGGGGATGCCCAAAAAGAAAGGCGAAAAAAAAGTATCCGGATAATGGAAAAATACGGGCCATTTGAATTCTTACAACAAATTTTACCTTCACTTTTTGCGGATCATTTCAGGGAAACACATCGTGATTTAATTGAGCAGTACGTAGAACATGCAAAAAAATTTCAAAAGGAAACCCTTATTCAGTATTACCGGGCTATGATGCTAAGGCCGGATAATACAGCCGTACTTACACAAAGCAAAGTACCCGTATTATTTGTATGTGGCACTGATGATACAGCCGCACCACTGGATGATTTATTAAAACAAATGCACATGCCGGATATTTCCTATATTCACATTTTGGAAAATACAGGCCATAAAAGCATGTTTGAAGCACCGGAAAAATTAATTCGTTTTATCATTGAATTTAAAAATGGAATTGAAAACGCAACAGCTGCTGAAAAAACTAAATGAATACATGTAATGAGCCATATAAAAATTTATAATCACGATACCCGGGTTACAAAAATGTTCAATGGTAATTCCATCCAGAAGAAATTTGGGATTAAATAAATAATAATGAACACATGAAAAAAGCATTGCAAATTGCTATCTTTTTATTTTTTTCCATACAATCATTTGCCACACATATTTCTGGCGGTGAGTTATTGTATCAATATATGGGCGCAGGTTCTCAACCCAATACAAGCCGCTACAAAATAACCATGCGCCTCTTTCGGGAATGTAATTCCAATGGCGCTTCCTTGAATGGTGAAATTGTAAATATTGGAATTTATTACAATTTAAATGCGCAATTATATACGACTTTAAATTTAAACCAGGAATGGAGTGGAAATCCTCCTGTAATAAAAAATACACCGGGTGCAATCCCATGTTTAATTGGCAGTGTAAATGTTTGTTACCAGGTTGGAACGTATAGTAATATCATAGATTTACCCAATAACAACCCCGAAGGATTTATTTTATCATGGGTAAGGTATAGCCGTCAGGAAATGACCAATATTGATGATGACCCAGTTAGCACAAGGGCTGTTGGTGCAACTTATGTTACCTATATCCCGGGAACGAAAGTAATGCCTACAGGGTTTGATAATAGCCCGCAATTTGCAGTAAAAGATACAGGTATTGTATGTGCCGGGAAACATTTTATACTTGATTTCGGAGCTACAGATGCAGATGGCGATTCCCTATCTTATTCTTTCATCCCGTCTTATGACGGTGGCAGCAATGCAGAACCAAACCCGGCGCCTGCGCAATTTTTGAGCCTGATCAGGTTGCCTTATATTTCGCCTTATTCTGGAACATCACCCCTTGGCGCTGAAGTAATTATTGACCCCAAAACAGGAACAATCAGCGGTGATGCACCAGCAGTACCGGGGAAATATGTAGTGAATGTTGCGGCAACTGAATGGCGTAATGGTGTAATCTTAAATGTACACCGTAAAGATTTTATCCTCACCATTGGCAATTGCGATTTTGCAGCAGCAGATTTAAAACCATCCTATTTATCCTGCGATGGTTTTACGCTTACTTTTCAAAACGAATCTACTTCTTCCGGCATACATTCTTACTTGTGGGATTTTGGAGATCCTTCATCACCAAATAATACTTCTACAGCGCCTGTTGCCACACATACATATACAGATACAGGCGCCTATACCGTTAAATTAGTAATTAATAAAGGAGAACAATGTACCGACTCTACCGTTACAACTGCATTGGTATATCCTGGTTTTTTCCCCGACTTCAATGCTACCGGAAGCTGTGTGTTAAATCCGTATCAATTTAAAGACCTTACCACTACAAAATATGGAGTTGTTGATAGTTGGCGATGGGATTTTGGTGATCTCACCACATTGGCGGATACCTCACAAAATCAAAATCCAACGTATGCTTACCCCGGGCCAGGAACTGTACAAGTGCAATTGAAAGTCACCAATAGCAAAGGCTGTGCAGCCACAATAGTAAAAGATGTAGTAATTAATGATTTACCATCACTTACCATGCCTTTCCATGATACTTTGATCTGTGGAAAAGACTCTGTTAAACTGCAATCAAATTCTGGAAGTACAGGTGTAAGTTATACTTGGTCACCAAATTATAATATCAATAATACAAGCATTGCAAATCCAACTGTATATCCACTTGTTACCACAACATATTCATTAACGATTGAAGAAAAGGGTTGTAAAAATTCAGATTCTGTTACAGTGAATGTGATAGATTTTGTTTCATTGAATGCAGGCGCCGATACGACGATTTGCTTAACGGATGGCATTCAGTTAAATCCCCAGACTAATGGTTTATTATATAGTTGGTCACCCGTTACCGGGTTGAATAACCCAAATATTTTAGACCCAATTGCAACACCATTGGTAAATACAGTTTACACACTTACATCCACGGTGGGAAAGTGTTTTGCAAAAGATGATATTGCTATCAACGTAGTTCCTTATCCTGCCGTAGATGCAGGCCTGGATACAGTCATTTGTTTTGGTAAAACAGTACAGTTGAATGCAACCATTACTGCATCTGCTTTTACATGGAGTCCAACAAATACTTTAGTCAATCCCAATACATTAAACCCAATTGCCGGGCCCCAAAATACTACTCAATATTTTCTTACAGTTTCAGATACATTGGGTTGCCCCAAACCTGTAACGGATACCATTACAGTACGCGTAACGCCACAAGTATATACATTTGCGGGGAATGATACGATGATTGTGGCAACGCAACCATTACAATTAAATGCAACAGGCGCTACCTATTATACCTGGAGCCCAACCATTGGAATGAATAATCCTCAAATTGCTAATCCCATTGTTACATTACCTTCAACAATTGATTCAGTCCGGTACATTGTAAAAGCAGAAACTCCAGAAGGCTGCGTGGGGTATGATGATATATTGGTAATTGTTTTCAAAACCACGCCGGACATTTTTGTGCCGAGTGCGTTTACCCCAAATGGTGATGGTTTGAATGACGATATCAAACCCATTTTAGTAGGCATGAAAGAATTTAAATTCTTCCAGGTATTCAATCGATATGGGCAATTGATATTTAGTACAAATGAAATCGGTAAAGGCTGGGATGGTACATTCAAAGGAGAGAAGCAGGCAAGCGGCACATTTGTTTACCAGGCGGAAGCCATTGATTATACGGGGAAAAAAGTAGATAAAAAAGGAACCATTGTTTTGATCAGGTAAAAGTTCAGCAGGAATTATTTTGTAAAAAAAGTATGGATAAAAGAAAGATTGTTTTTATTACAGGCGCTACTTCAGGTTTTGGAAAAGCCATTGCAGAAAAATTTGCTTCGCAAAATACAGATTGCATCATCACAGGAAGGCGTGCGGAAAAATTACATACAATTGCAGAAAATTTTCAAACCGTTTTTGGTGTAAAAATACTACCGCTCGTATTCGATGTGCGCAACCGGGAAGAAGTATTTGAAGCCGTAAAAAATTTACCTGCCGGGTGGCAACATATAGATGTATTGGTGAATAATGCCGGCCTTGCACTTGGCCGTGAATCTTTTGAAAAAGCATCTATGGATGATTGGGATATCATGTTTGATACCAATGTAAAAGGCTTGCTCAATGTGAGCCGCGCCATCATTCCTTTAATGATTAAAAATAAAAACGGGCACATTATTAATATTGGTTCTACTGCCGCGAAGGAAGTTTACCCGAATGGAAATATTTATTGTGCCACCAAACATTCCGTGGATGCCATCAGCAAAGCACAGCGTATAGATTTATTATCACATCACATTAAAGTTACGGCCATTCATCCCGGCGCAGCGGAAACAGAATTTTCAATTGTTCGTTTTAAAGGAGATGAAGAAAAAGCAAAATCTGTTTATCAGGGATATGAACCATTGCATGCGGAAGACATTGCCGAAATTTGCTATTATTGCGCCACACTTCCACCACATGTATGTATCAATGATCTTGTAGTTACCTGCACTGCACAGGCAAATTCATATTTGATCCAAAAAGGGTAATAATCTTTAGTCAATAATTTTCTCAGGCTTCAAGAAAGCCTCCTGTTGTTTGCTAAAGAATGCACTTGTTTAAACCAACGAAAAATTATTTTTCAAAAAACAATGTTTTATAATTTGAAGTTTGTATTTTGTAAGTGATCTGAATTTATTGCATCTCCTAAAATTTAAAAGATGAAAAAGAAATTTGTTTTCCTTGCGCCAATTGCATTAATTTTATTGGCAGCTATGCAACTAAAAATGCGCAACCCAAATGCAACTACAACCGTTGACATCTCCCGCGGGGGAGGGCTAAACATGATTAGCTCTAATGCAAATACTCCAATCCATATCCCGGCTTCGCTT
>CAYXHX010000061.1:0-1671 GCA_964464835.1 uncultured Chitinophagaceae bacterium
TAGAGGCTTTTGATCGGTCATGCTAAATGTCCCTTCAGGGAAAATAAAAATAGAAATGCCGTGATCAATGGCAGACTTGAGCGCTCGGACACTTTTTGCTCTTTTTTCCGGGCTGCTTCTATCTACCAGAACCGCTGCTGAGCGGTAAATCCATCCGAATACAGGCCAATGCACCATTTCTTTTTTTCCTAATGCACGCATTGGTTGACGAATTGAACGCACGAGTGCAGGAATGTCCATATATGAAATATGATTGGCTATAAAAATGTATTGCTTTTTTTTATCCAAAGGCGATTCATATATTTCTTTGTGCCGGATACCAACAAAAAAATACCAAACTCTTGCCCAGGTTGTACATAATTTATAAATAAGATTTCCTCCTTTAATTTTTCCAAAAAGTAAAGACAAAAAAACAAAAGGCAATATTATAAACATGATGAGACAAAACATGATGAGCGCATACACACAATAAATAAGTTGAAGCATACGCATCAGAGACTTCATGTTGTAGCAATTTTGAAAAAATAAAATTAATTTCCGATACTTTGAATAATATCATATTTGGTAACGATATGCATTTCGCCGGTTTCATCTTTTGCGAGAACAGCACCGTTTTCTTTGGTTATTAATTTGCCTAATTTCTCTACGGGTGTTGAAAAATCAACAATGGGGTAGGGCGCTTCAAGTATGCTGCTAACGGGTGCATTGTGCAAATCGCTGTTATCAAAAACTTTCTGAAAAAGCCCACTTTCACTGATGCTGCCAATGGGTTGGCCATGATGCATCACAGGAATATTTTCAATATTATATTTTTTCATCAGGCCAACAGCAGCAGAACAATTCTCTGTTTCTTCAATGGTGATCAATCTTTTATGGCCACGCGCTGATACGATATCTTTAAATGTTTTCACATCCAGGAAACCGCGTTCCATCATCCATTGATCATTATAAATTTTTGCTACATACCGGCTTCCATGATCATGCAGGATGCAAACGACCAGGTCATCTTTTTTCAACGAATCTTTTAATTGCATCAATCCTTGTAAGCAACTTCCTGCACTATAGCCGCAAAATAATCCTTCTTCTTTTGCAAGCCGCCTGGCCATAATCGCGCCATTTTTATCACTTACCTGTTCAAAATAATCAATCACAGACATATCATAATTTTCGGGAACAAAATCTTCACCGAAGCCTTCTGAAATATAAGGATGTACTTCATTCATATCTACTTCACCTGTCCGAAAATATTTTGTAAGCAATGAACCTTCCACATCTATTGCCCAAATTTTTATGGCAGGATTTTTTTCTTTCAAAAACATAGCCGTTCCTGTAACTGTACCGCCTGTACCTGCAGTGCAAACAAGGTGGGTGATTTTCCCTTCCGTTTGTTCCCAAATTTCAGGCCCGGTTGTTTCATAATGTGCAAGCCTGTTGGCGAGATTATTATATTGATCAAAATGAAAACTGTTTGGAATTTCCTGTGACAAACGTTTGGCTACAGAATAATAGCTTGCAGGGTCCTCAGGTTCTACATTTGTTGGGCAAACAATTACTTCGGCGCCAACTGCTTTTAAGATATCAATTTTTTCTTTGCTTTGTTTATCGGTTGTTGCAAAAATGCATTTATAACCTTTTACAATTGCCGCTAATGCAAGGCCCATGCCTGTATTG
>CAYXHX010000061.1:1721-10800 GCA_964464835.1 uncultured Chitinophagaceae bacterium
CCACCGGGTTTTAATTTGCCTTCCTGTTCGGCCACTTCAATCATTTTCACAGCCATCCTGTCTTTGATGGAATTGCCCGGATTAAAATAATCCACTTTTGCAAGTACAGTACAAGGAAGATTTTTGGTTATTTTATTGAGTTGAATGAGCGGTGTATTGCCAATTGTTTCCAGGATATTATTCAGCCACATAAATATTTATTTTGGGGCAAATGTACAATATATGATGGAGATGAATTTTCACTTGAAACCAGGTACATAAATTCTTTAAAATAGTTGAGATAAAATTTCATTATTGTACGACAAAATTTTATGATGTTGAGCTAAAGCCGTTCTGAGTAAGGTTTTTATGCCCTGCTCTTAAGGGCGGAGAAACATGATTAAAACTCAATGTTAATGGGCTTTAGCCACAGTTCTGATAAAAATTATTTAATTGTATATCGAATGGCGATACCACCCCATCCACCTTCAAAATAATTATAACCGACAAAATTAAAAGAAGGCTGCCAGTCAAGAGAAATATTAATGGGCGCTCCTGAAAATTTATAATCAAGGCCAAGCACACCATCTATACCTATGGCAATGCCACCATCATTTACAGGATGAGAATCTTTCCAATGATTATTCCATCCACCAATATGAGCGCCTGGCCCTGCATACCATTTTAACCCGGCTACATCATTTATGCCGCCATGAAATTCGTATAGCCCGGTAATGCGAAACCCATCTTCCCAAAAATAACCAAGACCTTCTAATGCCACATCATTTTTAATAAAATGTTTAACGGTAAGTGCGCCGGGATAAAATTTTATACCAACAGCAGTTTGATAATCACTACTTGTATTTTGAGCCTGGATTTGCGATAATAATGAGGCGCTGAGAAAAAATAAGAAAAGTTTTTTATACATGATTTTTTTTTGGATGATCTCTAAAAAGTAAATCTTGCAGCGATGCCACCTGTTGCAGGAGCAAAGGATGCATTGCCAATGAGTGTAACCGCCGGTTGCCAATCTACACTAAAATTTAATGGTAAATCCGGGATTTTATAATCCAGCCCGATGATGCCGTCAATGCCAATATCCGCTTTACTTCCGTAGGATGTTTTGTATTGGTCTTTCCAAAAACCTGCATGTACACCGGGGCCTACAAACCAAGCCAGAGTTGGTATCTTAGGAAATGAATAAAAATTAAATTCATATAAACCGCTTACGCGAAAGCCTTTATTCCATCCTGTTGCCTGGAATTCAAGGTTTCTCGTATCGGCAATAAATTTTTTATAGGTTACGGAAAATCCACCCGGCAATTTCACTCCAATTGCCCGGTTATAAGGTGCTTGTGAAAATGCTATGGAAGAAAAAGAAACAAACAAAAAACACAAAAATAATTTTTGCATAAATCCATTTTCATTTAATTAAAAAGTGAAACGGATTATTGTATCCAGTGTTTTAAATTTCCTGTTAAAGGTTATTTATAATTCAATGAAAAATTAAATACTTTTTATTTCAGCCACTAATTTTTGCAAAACTGCTTTTGCATCTCCGAATAGCATGGAGGTTTTTGGTTGAAAAAATAATTCATTTTCTATTCCGGCATAACCCGGTTTCATGCTTCTTTTATTTACGATGACCATTTTAGCTTCTTCTACTTCAAGTACAGGCATACCATATATCGGTGATGCAGGATCATTTTTTGCAGCAGGGTTTACAACATCATTTGCCCCAAGCACCAATACTACATCAGCTGTTTTGAATTCATCATTGGCCTGTTCCATTTCCAATAATTTATCATAATCAACATCTGCTTCAGCAAGTAAAACATTCATGTGGCCGGGCATTCTTCCTGCTACAGGATGAATGGCATATAAAACTGTTACATCTTTTTCTTCCAATGTTTTTTCCAATTCATGGCATACGTGCTGTGCTTGTGCTACTGCTAAGCCATAACCGGGAACAATAATCACCTTGCGTGCATAGCTCATGGCAATTGCCGCATCATAAATTGAAATTTCTTTGTATGTTCCGCCTGTTGCGCTTTTCGCTTGTGCTGTTGCAGCGCTGCCTCCGAAAGATCCAATCAAAACATTCAGCAATGATCTGTTCATAGCTTTACACATGAGTACAGTCAACAAAGTTCCCGCTGCACCTACGAGAATTCCACCTGTGAGCATTACTTTATTATCGTATAAAAATCCTCCGCAAGCCGCTGCCACTCCGGTAAATGAATTGAGTAAAGAAATCACTACAGGCATATCTGCACCTCCAATCGGGAGCACAAACATGACACCATATAAAAGAGCGCCTGCAAAAACAATGTAAAACAAAAATGCATTATCAGGGTTAATTTTAATTACCAAAAAAATAGCCAATACAATAATCAAGGCAAATAAAACGAGATTAAAAATATGTTGCCCTTTAAAAGAAAAATCTTTGATGGTACCTGCTAATTTTCCCCAGGCAATCATACTTCCTGCAAATGAAACGGATCCAATAATTAATCCGGCAAAAATAATTGGCAGGTTTTCAATGTGTCCATTTTCCATCAAGTGTTCAAATTCTACAATTGAAATCAAGGCAGCACATGCGCCTCCCATGCCATTGAACATACTCACCATTTCCGGCATAGCCGTCATCTTTACTTTTTTTGCTGCAAGGGTTCCAATAATACTGCCGATAATAAGGCCGCCGAAAATCCAGGAATAATTGTGCAAGCCATTTCCGGCAGAATCTTTATATAAAAAAAGAGTACCTGCAATAGCGATCGCCATGCCTGCTGCAGCAATTAGATTTCCTTTTCTTGCCGTAGCAGGGTTAGACAACATTTTCAGCCCGATAATAAAACTTACCGAACCGATGATATAACAAATGGTGAGTAAAGAAAGCGCCATAATTTTATTTTAAATAATCTGTTATTTATTTTTTTTACTCCGGAACATTTCCAGCATTCTGTCTGTAACCACAAATCCTCCAACAACATTTAAGGTGCCGAGAATAACTGCAATAAAACCTAAAATCAACGCAACATAATTTGCCGGATCTGCTTCTCCCATTACGATGATTGCACCAATAATTACTACGCCATGAATGGCATTGGCACCGCTCATCAAAGGCGTATGTAATACAGAAGGCACCCGGCCAATGATTTCAATTCCCAGGAATATCATCAGTATCACGATATAAATATATTCCTGGTGAATGTGTATCCAGTTGAGAAAATCTTCCATAACAAATATTTAATTGATAAAAATTTTTATTGTTTCAGCATACGTTCATTGACAATTTTTCCATCAAAAGTAATGCATGCGCCTTTTACGATTTCATCATCAAAATTGATGGATAACTGCCCTTCTTTTGAAAGAATTAATTGTAGAAAATTGAAAATATTTTTTCCATATAATTTACTTGCATCGGCAGGTAATGTGGATGCAAGATTGCTATTGCCAACGATCGTAATGTTTTTATAAACAATCGTTTCATCATTTTTTGTTTGCAAAGTATTTCCCCCTGTTGCTGCTGCAAGATCTATGATTACTGAGCCCGGTTTCATTTTATCCAATGTATCATCCGGTACAAGGATGGGCGCTTTTTTGCCGGGAATTTGCGCTGTTGTAATGATGATGTCTGCTTTTATTGCAGCTTGCGCAATACGCTCCTGTTGTTTTCTTTTAAATTCTTCCGATTGCTCAACGGCGTATCCTCCTGCTTGGGTTGCATCGGCTGCGCCTTCTACTTCTACAAATTTTGCACCGAGGCTTTTTACTTCTTCCTTTACCGCTGGCCTCGTATCAAATACTTCTACGACTGCGCCCAATCTTTTTGCAGTAGCAATTGCTTGCAGTCCGGCAACGCCGGCGCCAAGAATTAACACTTTTGCGGGAGCTATGCTGCCGGCAGCAGTCATGAGCATGGGAAAATATCGAGGATACATACTCGCGGCAAGTACTACTGCTTTGTAGCCTGCAATATTTGCCTGGCTGCTAAGAATGTCCATAGTTTGTGCACGCGTTGTACGGGGCAACATATCAAGGCTAAAACAAGTAATGTTTTTTTCAGCAATGAATTGTATCTCATCTGAATGTGTTAAAGGCTGGTACATTCCGATTAATACACAATTTTTTTGCAGTTGTGACAGTTCATTTTTTTGTAGTGGTTGTATAGATAAAATAATATCACTTTTGGCAAGTACTTCACTTCTGTTTACGCAAGAGATTCCTTGATTTTCATATAAAGTATCCGCAGCGAATGCGCATGCTCCTGCATTATTTTCCATCAATAATTGATTCTTTTGCTGCTCCAGCTGATGTGCTTGCTCTGGTAATAAGGAAACCCTTTTTTCGTTGGAGGGTTCTTTCAATATGCCTATAATCATAGTTGGTTTTTATAGCGCGGATGAAATTATGTTTTATATTTTATACCCAAAAATTTAAATATCATTTCTATTTACTTTTTCAACTGATCAATACCGAATGATAAAATCTGATTTTGAAATCAATTCTTTTTTAAAAAAAACAATCCCCACAAAAAAAAGGTCAATGCTCAGGCGCACTTCAGTATTGGCCTGTATTTCAGTCCAGGCTTCTTCCATGTCTTTACTCCAATGAATATCATCAAAAATCAAAATGCTGTTGTTGGTTATATGTGGCAATAATGTATGGAAATATTCCAGGGTAGGCTTTTTGCTGTGGTTGCCATCAATAAATGCAAACTCAATCGTGGAGTTTTTTCTTACAACTTCCGGAAGTGTATCATTGAAATTCCCGGGAATGATTTCAATATTTTTGAGAGATAATTTATCGAAATTATTTTTTGCAATTGCAGCAATGGCATTTGATCCCTCCATCGTTATTACGCTTCCGGCAGGATTTGCTTTGGCAAGATAAGAAGTAGTAATACCTAATGAAGTACCCAATTCCACAATAATTTTAGGCTGGTAATAAGAAACAATATTGTATAATAACCGGCTATATTTTGCAGGCTTTAATGATGTACGGGCAATGCCGGAAACCTTTCTTTCCATACTTGAAAAAATTCTTGAACCGGCGCCAAAGTCTTCTATGGTAATGGTTTGATCGTCTTTCAATAAATCTTTTCGGATTGATTCTATTTCAGCAAAACAGGCAGGCTTGTCTTTTGTATTCAAAACATGTTGTATAAAATCATATACAAAAGGCGGGTGCACTCCATGCCCTTTTCCATTTGCGGCAAATAAGAGGTAATGAATATATTTTAAAACAAGTGTTGTTTTGGAATACATTAAATTTATTTCTTAGAATATAAAAATTTATTTTCTTTCCCAAACCTGGAAACTATAATCATACGCATGTTTTTCATCTTTAAAAAAATCTTCATTGGAAACTAATACCCACTCGTCTTTTTTTATTTCAGGGAAAAATGCATCCGCGTTTTCAAAAATTGTATGCACTCTTGTCAGGTAAATTTTTTGAGCAAACTCCATGGTTTGATGATATACAGTAGCGCCGCCAAGAATCATTAATTCACGATACTGGTTGTTCAAGGCATCTTGTATCCCTTCATCTATTGAATGGATCACGTTTGCACTTTCTGCAGTAAAATGAGCATCATGAGTAAGAATTAGGTTGCGCCTGCCTTTCAGCGGCTTTGATTGTATGGATTCAAAGGTTTTCCGGCCCATTAATACCGGCATGCCCCATGTAGTATTTTTAAAAAATGCCATGTCATTGGGCAAATGCCAAAGCAGTTGATTATTTTTCCCTATGGCATTATTGGTGGCAGCCGCTACAACAAAACTGATTTTTATTCCGTGATTCATTTCTTTGTTTTAAACAGCAACCGGGGCTTTTATTGC
The DNA here is from genome assembly GCA_964464835.1 of uncultured Chitinophagaceae bacterium. Lineage (GTDB taxonomy): Bacteria > Bacteroidota > Bacteroidia > Chitinophagales > Chitinophagaceae > JAFDXJ01. The sequence goes on from CAYXHX010000061.1 coordinate 7,544, forward strand.
GGGATGAAATTGATAATTTTCGAGCGTGAAATCTTCAAATTGAAAATCTTCAATATGTAGTATTGCAGGATTTAATTTCATGGTTGGTAAAGGAAATGGTTTCCTGGATAATTGCAATTTTGCCTGTTCAATGTGATTTTTGTATAAATGTACATCGCCAAAACTATGAATAAATTCTCCCGGCTGTAAATTACAAACCTGTGCAATCATTAAAGTGAGTAAGGCATACGATGCAATATTAAAAGGCACACCCAGGAACACATCTGCACTTCGTTGATAAAGCTGGCAACTCAATTTACCCCCTGCTACATAAAATTGAAACATTACGTGGCAGGGCATTAAAGCCATGTGTGGCAAATCTGCTACATTCCATGCATTTATGAGAATGCGCCTGCTGTCCGGGTTGTTTTTAATTTGATTGATTGCTTCAGATAACTGGTCAATTTTTTTCCCATCTTTTCCTTCCCAGTTACGCCATTGTTTTCCGTAAACCGGGCCAAGGTTTCCATTTTCATCTGCCCATTCATTCCAGATACTAACGCCGTGATCTTTTAAATATTGAATATTTGTATCGCCTTTGATAAACCAAAGCAATTCATAAATAATACTTTTTAGATGTAACTTCTTTGTGGTGACGAGCGGAAATCCATTTTGTAAATCGAAACGCATTTGATAACCAAAACAACTATGTGTGCCAGTCCCGGTCCGGTCATCTTTTGTATGGCCATTCAATAAAATATGATTGAGTAAATCAAGGTATTGCTGCATGCCCGCAATTTAGTACAAACAGGTTGGAAAAATGCCCGGCTTTGCAATTGTGGGAAAACTGTGAATTTTTTTAGAATAAACTAATGTTCCTTTTTTCTTCTTTGTAATTCCACTTCAATAAGTGCAAGTTCGCGGCCTGTTTGCCCACTCACACTGGTATTTTCCTGAGCGCGGCGCATGAGATAAGGAATGACATCGTTGATAGGGCCAAATGGTAAATATTTACTTACCGAAAATCCGTCTTTAGCAAGATTAAATGTGATATTATCACTCATGCCATACAACTGTGAAAAGTGAACATGCGGATGATTCAGTGGCATGCTCCTTTCAACCAGCCTTTTTGCTGCAAGCATATTGCTTTCTTCATTATGGGAAGCAACAATCACCGATATTTTATCTATATGGTCCAGGCAAAAATCAACCGCGGCATTATAATCTTTATCTGTAGATTCTTTATCCGGTTGAATGGGCGAGGCATAGCCATTTTGAGCGGCGCGTGCACGTTCCTTTTCCATATAAGCGCCACGAACAAGTTTTTCTCCAAGGATAAATCCCTGCTGATTAGCAATATCAAAACTCATCTTTAAAAAATGGAGGCGGTCATGCCTGTATAATTGAATGGTATTATAAATGACTGCTTTTTCCTTGTTGAAAATTTGCATCATTTCCATGGACAGCCTATCTACGGGATCCTGTATCCAGGATTCTTCTGCATCTATTAATACTCCAATATTATTTTCAGCAGCCGTTTCGCAAATACGGTACATGCGGTCTTTCACTCTTTGCCATTCGGCATCTTGCATTTCATGGTTATGTACACCACTGCGCAGCCGGGGGGCCTCATTCAGCGCTTCAAGCAATCCAAACCGTGCAAGGCCCGTAACTTTAATGCTGATAAATGGGACATTTTTTTGTGATGCAGCAGATTTTATTACACGAATAAATTCTTCAGCGGCATGTTCAAAATTTTCTTCTCCTTCTTTTCCTTCCACACCATAATCTAGGATAACCTGTACATTGTATTCATCCAGTTTTTTGGCAACCGTAGAAGTTTCATCAAGCGTTTCACCACCTACAAATTGTTTGAAAATAGTTCTGCGTATAATTCCATGTACGGGTAACCCTATTTTCATAATAATCGGAGTGAGCCTTGTACCAATAGCAACAAACCAGGAGAAATGCATTGTTTTAAAAAGGAATCGTGCATTTTTCAAATCTTTATCAGACTTATATGCAAAGGCTGTTTTGGTATCTTCAAAGGATAAATTCATATAATAAATTCTTTCATATTGCGAATATCGGAAGAGTATGCCTAAGTAAAAAATCCTGCAAATAAAAATTGGTTTGCAGGATTTTTTAAAAATTATTTTTCCAAAACAGCTTCAGAGCTGATAGCCATATTCAAAGCCTTGCTCACAGGGCAATTTTGTTCAGCATTTTTGACACATTCCTGGAATTTTTCTTCAGTAATTCCGGTCACCTTTCCTTTAACTTTTAGGTGGCTTGCAGAAATCACACCATCCTCTAATGTAATGTAGGAAGTGGTTTCAAGAGAATCAGGTGTAAAACCGGCTTCACCTAAAACAAAACTCAGTTTCATTGTAAAACAGCCGGCATGTGCGGCTGCGATTAATTCTTCGGGGTTTGTATCTTTCCCATCTTCAAATCTTGAATGGAAAGAATAAGGCGTATGATTCAAAATTTTTGATTCTGTAGTAAGTGACCCCGTTCCGGTTTTTCCACTTCCACTCCAGGTGGCCGATGCATGTCTTTTCATTTTATATATTTTAAGTTTGTAAATTACACTTTCTTATATTGCAAAATTAAGACATTCAACTGAAATGGCAGAAGCAGAAGATTTTCATAAAATAATGATACAGGCGGGGACAATCATTGATGTAAAATCTTTTCCTTCGGCGCGTGTACCCACGTATCAACTGTATATTGATTTTGGAAAATTTGGTATGAAAAAATCATCAGCAAGAATTACTGAGCGATATACAATGAATGAATTGTTGAATAAAAAAATTCTTGCTGTTACTAACCTGCCGGTAAAACAAATTGGCAATTTTTTTAGTGAATGCCTTGTGCTTGGCGCTCCTTGTTCATCCGGAGAGATTGTATTATTAACTGTTTGTGGAGAAATACATAATGGCGCATTTATACATTAATATGGAGAAAATTTATTTTACATATTATGAAAGCCCGGTTGGCCTTTTAAAGATTGGCGGTACAGATCATTATATCACGGAACTGAGTTTTGTAGATAACCCGGACCAGGTTATTCATGGCGAACCCGGGCTGAGCGATATCATACATCAATGTACGGAAGAACTTATTGAATTTTTTAATTGCAAACGCACCTCATTTGACATTCCTGTAATGCAGGATGGTACTGCATTTCAACAAAAAGTATGGGGTGAATTACTAAATATTCCTTTTGGAAAAACAATCAGTTACCTTGATTTGGCTAAAAGGCTTGGAGATGC
>CAYXHX010000062.1:0-10771 GCA_964464835.1 uncultured Chitinophagaceae bacterium
ACTTGCATTATTTAAAAGGCCTTGCTCAAAATTGATGGTTTTGACCGGGTATCTTTTAAAATTTTGGGCAATTCTTTCCTGTGAAAATCCTTTCAAGCTGAACATGAGGATAATGGTAATTAATATGAATTGCCTTTTTTTCATAATTATTCCACCATTGAAATACCTGAAAAATACATCAAATTGAGTATTTTTTTAATGATTTTAAATTTCAAATTTTACGAACTCATTTTTTGAATGAGCCAAACAGTATCTTTTTTATTCATTTTAAAACCAATAAAAAAACAAACTTTTAATTTTTATCACAACAAAAACTGTAACTATGAAACGAAAAATTCTACTCCTTGCGACGGCTGCAATTTGCCTCGCAGGATTGTATGCAAATGCCCAGGAATCTGAGCCTAATGACGTGTACACACAAGCCAATACACTGGCACTGAATGGCAGTAATTCCGGCGCTATCAATGTGAGTGGCGATATAGATTGGTGGAAAGTAACCACCAACGGGGATGGCAAATTAAATGTTACCATTGTTATTTCTAATGCATTATATATGTATTGGCAGGTTTATGATAATAATGGTACAACACTTTTGGCAAGTGATTATACTTCCGGTACAAAAACACTTTCCCCTGATGGCTTGGCCGCTGGTACGTATTATATAAAGTGTTTTTCATATTATGCAGGGCAATTGCCTGCTTATACTATTTCAAATACGTTGAATGTTCCTGCTGAAGCTAATGATGTAGAGCCAAACGGAACAAAAGCACAGGCAAAAGTGTTGCCATTAAATGGTTCAAAAACTGGCCATGTAAACTACTATTACAATGGCACCCGTGATGCGGAAGATTGGTATAAAGTAACCACTACTGCAGATGGGAATCTAAGATTAAGAATAACATCCGGAAACGGTGAATACTTTTATGCCTATTTATTTGATAATGACGGTACGACTCAATTAGCAGTAGACAATACAAGTACAACAAAGGATTTTTATGCAAATGGCCTTGCTGCCGGCACATATTATATACGCATCAATAGCTATTACGAATATGGTACTAACAGCTATACAGGAATACATTTCGAGCCATATACGCTTTCGGACAGCTTATTTACTCCCGCCCAAGCCAATGACATAGAACCCAATAATACCAAGGCACAAGCAAAATTTTTGCCTTTAAATGGATCAAAAACCGGCCATATCAATTATTACTATAATAATGTGAAGGATACTTATGACTGGTTTAAAGTAACTACTAATGCAGATGGCAGGCTACGCCTGAAAATGGAATCAGCAAATGGCCAAAATGTATGGGCGTATTTGTTTGATAATGACGGAACCACTTTGATAGCATCCGGTTATACGTCCGGAACAGCCTTTGTGGTAAACGCGGATGGACTTGCCGCAGGTACGTATTATATACGGGTAAATACGTTTTACAGTAATGAATTTGCACCATATACACTTTCGGACAGCCTGTTTACGCCTGCCCAGGCAAATGACCCGGAACCCAATGATACCAAAGCCCAGTCGGTTGTATTTGCACCAAACAGTACAATTACGGGGCATACGAATTATTATTACAACCTGCTGAAAGACGGGTTTGATTGGTATAGCATTACTATCCCTGATGATGGCAATATCAATATTAATATCACCTCAAACAATGGGCAAAATGTATGGGCTTATTTATTTGATAATGATGGTTCTACAGTGATTGGTTCTGCATATACTTCTACTAATACAAATTATAATGTAGATGGCTTACAAGCCGGCACTTATTATATGCGGGTAAATACCTTCTACACTAATGAGTATGCGCCTTACACTATTGCGAATACATTTACCACGTATAACAATGCCACAGATACTGCAGTTAATAAATATCCATACCAGGCGAAAACCATGAAAGCAAATGAAACAACAACAGGCCATGTGAATTTTTATTACAACAATCAAAAAGATAGTGTGGACTGGTATAAAATAAACTATACAGGCTCCGGTGCGCTTACTTTGAATATCTTACAAGAAGCACATATTAGCAATAGTGCATTACAATATCTTCGGGTTTATGTTTATAAGGATACACTAAGCAGCCCAATTGCTTCACAATATAGTGCAGGTTCAAGCTGGCAAATGAACCTGAATAGCTTAACACAAGGGTATTATTATATCAGGCTCAACACTTTCTACACAAATGAATTCGTATCTTATTCTGTTGAAAATGTATTCAACCAGGTAAACATTGCAAAGATCAAAGTGAAATCGTATGATACAATTTCAAGTTGTAGTTCTACAAATAAGATTACATTTAAACCAAATAAAAGTAAGCCACCATACACAATCCAGTTATATCGTTTTGGTGTGGTTTATGGTGCTCCGGTGATAAGACCCAACAATCATACAATCACTTTCAATAACCTTCCAACCGGTTCTTATTATGCAACCATATATGGTGATGGCGCTACAGGAGCTGCTTTTAGTAAAAGTAAAAATATTATTATGGAACCAGTACCTGATAACCTGAGTACATCAAATATAACAGATGTAAAGGCTAAGCTAAATTGGGATCCAGTTGAATGTGCAGGATATTATACAATTCAGTTTAGGGTACAGGGAGATCTAACCTGGATAAAAAGAAAAACAAAAAACGCTTCACCATATTATATTTGGAGAAACCTTACACCAAATACGACCTATGAATGGCAAGTAGCAACTTCTGATTCCGCGAATGGTATAGTTGCAACTAGCCCGTATTCTTCTATATCCACGTTTACTACAAACGTTGCGTTTGCAGGTAAAAATGGAAATGAAGTAAGCCTCACAGGTAAAGGAAATATCAAAGAAGCAACCAATTCAATTTCCGTATTCCCGAATCCTGCATCGAACTTCTTCACCATTCGTTACAACAGTAGCAAAGAGGTAAAAGTAAATGCTGTCCTCTACAATTTGAATGGTAAAGCTGTATGGGCGTCCGGCGCTACGAATGCATCAGCATTAAACGGAAGTAAAGTAGTGGTCAACACTTTTGCAAGTGGTTTATACTATTTGAAAATAATGGATGAAAAAGGAGTAATTCAAAGTGTGACGAAAGTGTCTGTAATTAAATAGAAAGTAGATTTCTATTAAAAGACCCTCGTTGAGTAATTTCACCGAGGGTCTTTTTTTCGGAAATATTGAAATATACCCATTAAGGCCTAGTTTTTTATTTCTATTCGCTATGAAATCAAAATTTATTTATTGAATATTTTAAATTTTTTATAAGTTTGATCTTCAGGAGGTCAATTTAAAAACACCTTGTATTTTTTTTGAAAAAAAACTTCCAATTAAAACATGGAATTTTTGAATTAAATTTATGCAAGTATTTATTAACCTATAAAACGAAATCTATGAAACAAACAATTCTACAAATCACAGCCGTGTTTTTTCTATTAACTGGATTTGAAGCAAAAGCACAGGAATCTGAACCCAATGATAATTTTACTCAGGCAAATATTTTAGCATTAAATGGTAGCAATTCGGGAGCAATGAATGTAGCAGGAGATATTGATTGGTGGAGTGTAACAACCACTGGTGATGGCCAATTAAATATAACCATTAATATTTCAAATAGTCGAAAGATGGTTTGCCAGATATATGACAATAATGGCAATATAAAGCTCGAGGAAGGTGTCACTTCCAATACAAAGACTATATCAAAAGATGGTTTGGCAGCAGGAACTTATTATCTTAAATGTTTTGCATATTCCATCGGCCAATTACCACAATATACAATTTCAAATACATTGGATGAACCGGCAATGGCAAATGATATAGAGCCTAATAATTCAAGGCAACAAGCAACTGTACTTGGTTTAAATCAGTCTAATACCGGCCATATCAACTATTATTATCATAATGATTATGATAAGATTGATTGGTATAAAGTGACAACTTTAGAAGATGGAATGTTGCGTTTAAAAATGGAATCTGAAAATGGCCAAAATGCCTGGATTTATTTGTACGATAATGATGGAATAACGTTGCTCTCAGCCGGTGATACAGCACTCTCTTCTTTTACTATTGATAATGATGGACTTGCTGCAGGTACATATTACATAAAAGTGAAAATGTATGAGAATGGTGGGTGGGCGCCTTATACTATTACAGATAGTTTTTATTCGGCAAATAATAAAGCAAATGATCCCGAACCAAATAATCAAAAAAGCCAAGCCTTAAACTTGCCATTGAATAGCTCCGCTGATGGCCATATTGGATTTTATTATAATCTTCAAAAAGATACTTCCGACTGGTACAAAATAACAACGAATGCCGATGGAAAATTGCAAATAAAAATGGAATCGGGGTACGGGCAGAATGTTTTAGTTTATTTATTTGATAATGATGGAACAACTATGCTTGATGTAGGATATACATCCGGTACAAGCAATGTTATCAATAAAGATGGTTTGGCACCTGGGACATATTATATTCGTGTAAATGCCTATGACAGTTATGATGGATGGGCGACTTATACCATTACAGATAGCTTAATTACAAATGGTACCGGTAATGATCCCGAACCAAATGATACCAAAGAACAAGCTTTGATTTTTGCACCAAATAGTACAATGGCTGGCCATATCAACTATTATTATAATCTTCAAAGGGATAAATTTGACTGGTATCAAATTACGCTACCGAAAGATGGTAATTTAAATATTAGTTTCTCCTCATTATATGGGCAAAATATTTGGGTTTATTTATTCGATAATGATGGTGTTACAGTTTTAGACTCTGTTTATACTTATGGTTATGCGAGTTTTGACAGGGATGGATTACAAGCCGGGACTTATTTTCTAAGAATAAGTATTTATTATGGAACGGGTTGGGCGACTTACTCACTCATAAATGCATTCACTCCTTATAATAATGAAAATGATGTAAAAGCCAATGGAGCCGCTTTCCAGGCCGAAACCTTAGATGCAAACGGTACAATAACCGGGCACGTTAATTTTTACTATAATAAAAAGAGGGATAATGCAGATTGGTATAAAATAAATTATACAGGATCAGGCCCATTAACTTTAAATTTTACACAAGATGCACATATAAGTAATGGTGTATTCGATACATTAAGCGTTTCTGTATATAATGATACGCTTACCAATCCATTGTTTCAGCAAAAGAATGCTTCTGAAAATTGGCAAATGAATATGAATGGTTTAATTCAGGGATATTACTATCTTAAACTCAATACCATTAATCCCGAAGACTTTGTTTCCTATTCATTAAACAACGATTTTCAACAAATAACAAAAGTGAAAATCACATTAATGCGAGATTCAATAACAAACAATTGCAATACAGGAGCAATTATGTATAGATGTTCCCAGGTATCAGGCCCATATACTGTTACTTTGTACAGGTATGGAGTTCCGTTTAACGGTGGTAAATTGCGCCTATTAAATAACAAAACGCAATTTTTATTTATGAATTTACCTCCAGGCCTCTATTATGCAAGTGGATATGGAGATGGCGCTACAGGAAATGCATTCGGAACAAGCCAACTGGATACTTTAATGCCGGTTCCTGATCAATTAAATACTACCGGTATTGGTGCAAACACTGCTACTCTCAGGTGGAAATCATTACAATGTTTGAAATACTATAAAATAAGATATCGCAAAGTTGGTGATGGTACATGGACTAAAATTACTACAACAGACAATTCCGGTTCTAATAGTCTAAGTGGCTTAGACCCAAATACTGTATATGAATGGCAAGTTGCATCAGTAGATACTTCCTCATCCTATATCATCACAAGTGCATATAGCTCAATAGAGCAGTTTACAACAAACACAACATTCACCAATAATTTCAACAATGGCATTACGAATAAATCTCTTGATGAAAATGTACAGGGAGATGTAGAAACATATCCCAACCCTGCTAATAATCTATTCAAAATTCAAATAAATAGAACAGTAACAGGAGCTGCAGATATAATATTGAAATCTATAGATGGAAAAATAGTTTGGTCGGCTTTTAATAAGGATGCTTCTACTTTAAATGGTACAACCGTTAAAACCGGCAACCTGCCAAATGGTTTTTATATGCTGCAGATAATTTTGCCGGATGGTAAAATTTATAATTCCAAAGTCGTTATATCCAGGTAATGATACTGAATAAGTTTTCAAAGCTCTTGCAGCAATGCAGGGGCTTTTTTTTATTTCAATAATAAAATAATCATTAAACAACTTGCTTTTAAAAAACACTTTTAAATTTCATAAAAAAAAATGCCGGCGAAAATGCCGGCAATGATTTTAAAATAATGAATAAGTTTATTCTATTTCATCCGCTTTCAATTTACTGTAATCTTCCACGAGTTTCTTTTGTAATTCAAAAGGTACAGCAGCATACTCAAAAAAACTTGTATTAAATTTTGCCCTGCCTTGTGTGATTGATCTCAAAGATGAGGAGTAACCATCCATTTCTGCCTGTGGTACTTTGGCAATAATCTTTTGAAAATTTCTTTCGGATTCTATCCCTTCCACCAACGCACGACGGCTTTGCAAATCTCCCATTACAGCACCGGTAAGGTCTTCAGGGCACCAAACTTCTACTTTAGAAACAGGTTCCAGTAATTGCGGATCTGCATTTTGAAAAGCCTGCCGGAATGCCTGTAACCCGGCAATCTTAAATGAAATATCATTGCTATCCACAGCATGCATTTTTCCATCATATACACATACTCTTACATCACGAACATAACTGCCGGTGAGTGGGCCATTATGCATTTTTTCCATCACCCCTTTTAAAATAGATGGAAGAAAACGTGTATCAATAGCGCCACCTACGATACAATTATAAAAAACCAATTTGCCTCCCCAGTCCAGATCGTATATATCTCTTGCCCGTACATTCAACCCCTGCGGTTCAGCCATGCCTTCATACCAGGGTTCTATGCGCATATACACTTCCCCAAATTGCCCTGCGCCACCACTTTGCTTTTTGTGTTTATAATTGGCATCTGCCATACGGCGAATGGTTTCCCGGTATGGAATTTTCGGCTTGGAAAATTTTACATCAAGCTTAAATAAGTTTTCCATTTTCCATTTTGCAACAGCCAAATGCATATCGCCCTGGCAGTGGATGAGCAATTGTTTTAATTCAGGTGAATATTCTACAATTAAAGTTGGGTCTTCATCCCTAAGCTGATGCAATGCAATAGATAGTTTTTCTTCTTCACCTTTTTTTACTGATTCTACAGCAATCGTCATATTGGGTTTTGGAAATTCGATAGGCGGTAATTCATGGCTTTTTCCTTTGGCATGCAGTGTATTATTTACATGCGTATTTTTTAATTTCAATGTAGCGCCGATATCTCCTGCTACAAGTTCATTCACATTTGTTCTTTTATTTCCTTCAATTAAAAATAACTGGTTTAATTTTTCTGTAACACCGGTATTTTCATTTTCAAGTTCCATTCCTGATTTTACTGTACCGGCATATACTTTGAAAAATGAAAGCTCGCCAACATGCGATTCATTGGTTGTTTTATAAATAAAAATGCATGGCGGTTCATTTGAATCGCATTTTACTTTCTCTCCATTTTTTGCAATTTGTGGAGGCATTTCATTGGCACTTGGGCATACATTATCAATAAAACCCATCAAGCGCCCGCTTCCCATATTCCGTTCTGCTGATAAGCAAAACAAGGGAAAAATATCTCGCTGAATCATGGCTTTATTGAGGCCAGTTTTCATATCGTCTTCATCAAGTTCGCCTTGCTCAAAATATTTTTCCATCAGCGTTTCATCATTGGCTGCAACGGCTTCAATTAATTCTCGGTGCAGGTTATCGGCTTTTTCTTTTTCACTTTCAGGAATCGGCATTTTTTCAGGCTTACCACCACTATCTTTAAAATGATACATGGTCATACGCAGTACATCAATGATATCATGAAAATCCTTGCCTTGTTTTAATGGATATTGTACGACTGTAATTTTATTGCCAAAATGGTTTTTTGCTTCCAATACGGTTTTTTCAAAATCTGCATGTTCATCATCCAATTTATTTACCGCAAAAATGATTGGGGTTTTAAAATCCTCAGCATATTGCCATAAAATATCTGTGGACACTTCTACACCTGCACTCGCATTCAATAACATTATGCCAGTATCTGCAACACGCAATGCAGAAACTACTTCACCCATAAAATCGTCATAACCGGGCGTATCAATAATGTTTATTTTATAGCCACGCCATTTTGTATGCAGCAATGTAGAAAAAATGGAATTCCCTCGTTCCTGTTCCAAAGCGTGGTAGTCACTGACTGTTGTTTTTTCTGCAATATTCCCCTTTCGGGAAATGAGCCCGGCTTCAAAAAGCATACATTCAGCAAGCGTAGTTTTACCACTTCCTGCATGGCCCATTAAGACAATACTTTTGACGTGGGAGGTATCAAATTCAGGCATAGAAAATGATTTTGTTTTTTGGAAATAAAATGACTGTACCGGAAGAAATGTTCCGGCATGGTTGAATTTATGCGGGCTTTAACCCATGAAATTATTGTAATCTATTTAGAAATTCTGTCAGGCGATTACGCACATCATGCAATGTTTGTTCCAGGCCTATAAATTCTTTACCAAGATTATCGTGGTCAGCAAAACTGTATCCTGAATAATCCCCGCTATTTTCTTGCATTCCATGGCTTACAAATTTTTCATTGGCCTTCACAGTTTGTTTCAGGTCATGAATATTGATAAGCTGAATGTGTAATTGATTTTGAAAATGTTCGAGTTCCGAAAGTTGTTGGGGAGAAGTAGCATGGAGGGCTGCTTTTTCGAGGCGGGATTTTAGCTGGTTGAATTCTTCACGATAGGAATGCAATTTTTCCCGCCACTGATTACATTCCTTTGAAAGTTGTGGCACATCTGCTTGAACCATAGGATTTAAAATTTAAAAGTTATGAATAAAAACCGTTTACTTTTTAAATACTGAAGAAGGTGAATAAAAGTACACTTGTTTTTTGATAATTCAATACTTTATACATTTTTTTTAAAAAACCTTAAGTCCGCAATGAATTTTTTATTTGGGCAAATAAAAAAGAGAAGCGTTTAATACAGTAAAATAGGTGATGAAATTGAAGGGTAGTTAAATGGAATATGGCAAAGAAATGAATTCGGGAACTGAAAATAAGACCTATTATTTAAAAAGGATTGGCAGATAGATTTTTTTGTGATTTGGGTATTGGTGAAGAAAGGGCATTTGAAAACCGTCAGACGAATATATGCACAAAAGTTGTTCGGCCCCGATGGGAGATGGGGTCGGAGGTTTATAGGTAATTGTTGGGGCTATAAACATTTGACCCAGATGGGGTCATACATTTTGTTTCATTTTCAACTCCCCCTAAACGCTTTTTGGCTTAAACTGCCATACAAATTCTCCAACTCCTGCAAGCTCTGCTGGTATTGGCTTTTGAGGGCTTCTGTTTTTTCTACGATTTGAGCAAATTGGGTTTGGAGTTGAAGGGGTGGATAGATGAAATTGAACTTTTTGAAATCATCCATTGATGGAAAATTTGGAATTCCTGTTCCAATTACATTACCATAAAATTTACTCTTAAAATTTTCATTAGAGAATACGAAAACGAAAAACACACTTTCAATTACTCGATTATCCAAACTGATTTTTAATAATGCTTGATTGATAATGCCCTGCTTTGCACCAACGGGAACAATAGCAAGTTTTCCCAAATAAACACCTGAACAACTTACAATTATATCGCCTGGCTTTACTTCAAATCCTTTTAATTCTTGAAACTTTGCTTCAACAATAATCATCTTGCAAAAGAGAAGGCATTATTTAATGCGTGGAATTGTTCGTAAACTAAATATCCTGACGGCAGAAAAATTTCCTTTTTCAATGCACCACCAAATGGTCCTCTTTTTAAAGCATATTTTTCTTTTTTGACAAGTTGCTCAATAGTTCTTGTTTCCCACCCCTTCTCATTCCACACCGGGTCCCCAAACATCTCCAAAAACGTGCTTTTCAAAAATTCATCCAGCAGGCGTATGCTTTCTTTGAGTTGGGCTATCAGGTTTTCGGCCTGGGATAGAATGGAGGCAATATGGAATTGATAGGGGTAGTGTTATTATTCTGCTTCTTTGCTCATTTTTTCCGCTTCCTCTAGAACGTCTGTCATTATGGTATTTAAATTGTCTCCTTTCAATTTTATGGATTCATTTGCTTTTTCTGCAAGTCGGCCGTAAAATGGATACTTATTTAAATAATCCAATTCGTCCGTGAAAATTTCCTTTAGTTGAAAAATTAACCAACTTAACTCTTTCGAAAATTTAGTAACAACATATTGAGGATTGCCATAAAAATCTTCTTTTAAGTCAGGTAATTTTGAAACAATAGAAACATCAGCCCCACCAAAGAGCCGGGTGTTTTTCGATAAATTCGTAATGTCTTTTGTCAAGACAATTTCTCTTAGTCGATTAATTTTATCCTTTTTCATATTCGTCCTTAATTATTTTGCATTCTTTTTTTGTTTCACTTAGAATATATTTTGTTATCTTAAAAAGTTCATTGAACGAATCTTTTACTGTGTAGTAGTCACGTATTACTGCCTTTCCCCTATGAGTTATATTGCTCCGCACCTGATAATAATATTCAATCGATTTTTTAGGATTCATTGGACTTAAGATTGTTTTATTGTCCGGGTTTTCACTACTAAAAACATAACGTTCGGTTGTTACATATTCTGCTAATGCTTTTTGG
>CAYXHX010000063.1:0-4939 GCA_964464835.1 uncultured Chitinophagaceae bacterium
TGGATGTAGTGATTGCAAATGCAGGCGTTGGCCATTTTGCTCCTATTGAGGAACTTACAGAAAAAGATTGGAAAAACATTATTGACACAAATCTCACCGGCGTTTTTCATACTGTAAAAGCAAGTATTGATGCCTTGAAAAAATCTGAAGGTTATATCATTACAATTGCAAGCCTTGCAGGAACAAATTTTTTTGAAAATGGTTCGGCTTATAATGCAAGTAAATTTGGCCTGGTTGGTTTTTCTCAAGCCATCATGCTCGATCTTCGGAAGCATGGTATAAAAGTGACGACCATTATGCCCGGCTCTGTAGCTACACATTTCAATAATCATATACCCAATAAAGAAGATGCCTGGAAAATACAACCGGAAGATATCGGGCAAATGGTGGCTGACTTATTAAAAATGAATCCACGGACATTGCCAAGCAAAGTGGAAATAAGGCCGCTAAAGCCGGGGAAATAGTTGTAAAAATTTTCAGGATTTTTTGTCTCATTCATTTTTTAAATACGCTTCCCACAATTTTTTTTTAAACTATATGTTTTTCATATAGTCAATCTTTAGAAAAATTTCCTGATGAGCGTTTCCATTCAAACAAAAAATCAACACTTGATTTGGCGTGCAGCTTTTGGGCCAGTCCTTGAAAATGTTGCGCAATTCAATCAAATTTCTACAAATGAATTGTACACGCTTTTGAAAACAAATACCACTAAAAAAACGGAACGTTTTACGATAGCTAAAAATATGTATGATGGATTTTTCAAAGGCGTACAGGATCTGGGAAAAGTACAACAACTCACACAGGAACAAAAAAAACAAATGCGCAAGCAATCCATTGAAGATTTGCAAAACCTGAATCTTACATGGTTGGATGAAATGGTGAATACTGATGATCAGCTTCGCGAGAAAATGAGTTTTTTCTGGCATGGCCATTTTGCTTGCAGGGTAATCAATATTTATTTTCAACAGGAATTGTTACATATCATCCGCGAAAATGCATTGGGAAATTTCGGGGATTTGCTAAGGGCTGTCAGCAAAAGTGCAGCCATGATTTCATTTTTGAATAATCAACAAAATAAAAAGCAACATCCCAATGAAAATTTTGCCCGCGAAGTGATGGAATTATTTACTATGGGCCGTGGAAATTATTCGGAACAAGATGTGAAAGAAGCCGCAAGAGCTTTTACAGGATGGGGTTTCGGCATGCAAGGCGAATTCCAGGAGCGGGCATTTTTACATGACACCGGCCAGAAAACATTTCTTCATAAATCTGGGAATTTTAATGGGGATGATATTATCAATATGATTCTTGAACAAAAATCCACAGCCTATTTTATCACAAAAAAAATCTATCTTTTTTTTGTAAATGATGAGCCGGATGAAACCATTATTCAATCACTTGCAACTGATTTTTATGCAAACAATTATGATTTGCAAAAATTATTGGATTCAATTTTTTTGAGCAATTGGTTTTATGATGAAAAAAATATTGGGGCAAAAATAAAATCACCTATAGAATTAATTGCCGGCATCCGCCGGATATTGCCAATGGACATTCACACACCCGAGTATCAATTATTATTCGAACGTTCATTGGGGCAGGTGTTGTTTTACCCGCCAAATGTAGCCGGGTGGCCCGGCGGAAAAAATTGGATAGACAGCAGCACATTGATGTTGAGGCTTCGATTGGCACAGATCATGGCAGAATCGGATACATTTTCCATTCAGCCCAAAGACGATGATGATCTAATGATGGGCATGGAAAAAATAAAAAATAAAAAAGATTTCAATAATTTCCAGGCAACCATTCAATGGGATTTACTTGCAAAAAAAATGGATAAGGTTGGCAGGGAAAATATGTATGAGCAATTACAGGGTTTTTTATTTCAAACAACGTCAACTGTAAATCCATTGGTTGTAAAACGATATACAAATGATTCTTCCAAAGAAAATTATATTAAAACATGCATGATACAATTGATGAGTATGCCTGAGTACCAGGTTTGTTGATAGATTTATTGGATCATATTTTTTTAAAAATATTTTTATGATTTTTAAAAGACGCAGTTTTTTGCAGCTCGGTTCATTAGCCACCGCTTCGCTGATGCTGCCAAAATTTTTGAAAGCATTTGAATATCCCGGAACTGTACCTGCGGGAAATAAAGTATTGGTGGTATTGCAATTCAGTGGCGGCAACGATGGCTTAAATACTGTTATTCCATTTAGAAATGATATTTATTATAAAGGCAGGCCGAAGATTGGTATTAAAAAAGAAGCCGCATTGCAACTCTCGGATGAATATGGTATCCACCCTTCATTGCCCTTTTTAAAAACATTGCACGATGATGGCAGCCTGGGAATTTTAAATAATGTTGGTTATCCCAATCCTGACCGATCTCATTTTCGCAGTATGGATATCTGGCAGAGCGGAAGTGACAGTAATCAATTTGTACATACAGGTTGGATTGGGCGTTATCTTGATGCGCAATGTGATGGTTGTGCGAAACCTGCACAAGCATTGGAAATTGATGATATGCTTAGCCTGGCATTGAAAGGTAAAAATAAAAAAGGCATTGCTGTACAGGATCCGCAAAAATTATTTTTAACGAGCAATGAAAAATTTTTTAATGATATCAATGAATATCATCCGCATACAGATTCACCGGTAGATTATTTATATAAAACTTTAAGTGAAACACTCAGCAGTGCAACTTATATCTATAAAGAAAGCAAGCTGCATCCATCGAAACAAATTTATCCGGCAACAAGATTGGGAAAAGATTTCAAAACAATTTCATCACTCATAATGAGTGATATAGATACAAAAATTTATTATGTAAGCCTCGGTAGTTTTGATACACATATTAACCAGGAAAACCAGCAGCAACGTTTATTTACCGAATTAAACAATGCATTGGATGCATTTGTAAAAGACCTGAAAATCAACAATCGCTTTAATGATGTGGCTATTATGACTTTTAGTGAATTCGGCAGGCGCGTTGCGCAAAATGCAAGCGGCGGCACTGACCATGGCACTGCAAATAATATGTTTTTTATCAGTGGCGGATTACAACAAACAGGCATGTTGAATGCAATGCCCGATCTTACTGATTTAGAAAATGGTGATTTGAAATATACGGTTGATTTTAAAAATGTCTATGCTACTTTTCTTCATAATTGGCTGCAGGTGGATGATGAAAAAATTTTAGGGAAAAACATTGAGCGCATGAATTTTATTTAAAATTTTCGAAAAGGTATCCACAAAAAAACCCGGCAGCGGCCGGGCCTTTTTGTTGTATATAAAAAATTTTTATTCCCAGGTTTTTTCACCTTTTTTCATTTTATCCAAATTTTGTTGCAAGCTTTCTTTATTACCTGCATCTGCAAGATCAACGGCCTTTTGCTCCCATGTAATTGCTTCATCTTTCTTGCCTAACTTGTATAAAATATTTGCATACGTATCCATGAACAAAGGATTTTGATTTTCTGCAAAACTGCGTTTGCTCCAGTCAAGCGCTTCTTCTACACAAGTCATGTCATCGCAATTTTCAAAAACTGTCCATGCATAACTATTCAAATCTTCCGGGCTTGCATCTGCACCATATTTTTTCATATAGTCAACAATTGCCGGTGCAAAACTTGCCCAGTCTTTTGTGAAATATTGATAGTAAATAATTTTTCCTTTTGCTAAAACTTCGTCAGCCTGTGCAGGATATTTAGTTTTTAAACTTGATGCAATTGCATCCCAGTCTGGTTTCTCCCCGGGTTTACGCGGAATGTTCCGAATTACTTCTTCACTTAAAATAATTTGTTGAACGATTCCTTCTGAAACACCTTTACCCAAAACGGCATCCACTTTATCCCCATGATTCAGCATCATTTCAAAGCCTTTATCCTTGCTGCTTTGTGTAAATTGTTTTATGAATTCCAGGTTGCCGGCTGTATATAAATTGGATTGAGTAGCAAGATAATCTTTAGCTACTTTTTCTGCAGCATCCATGTCGTATGCATCCAATGCGGTAAGTGCCATATTGCGTAAAAAGCCGCTATCTTTTTGGCCGGCTTCATATTTTGCCAGCAAAGTATAATATTGTTTATCAGGATTTAATGCATTTTCTGCTTTTGAAATAAATAAATCAGCCGGGCTTGAACCTACTGCCCGATGAACAATTTTTCCGTCAGGTGAAAAATATAAATAAGTAGGGTATGCAAGGATTTTATATTCTTTGGCAATATCATGTCCATCCTGGTACCAGCTTTTTACAAAGTCATTGTCCTTGTCTGTAGTATCTAATTGTACTGCTACTGCAATAAAATTTTTGTTGATCACATCGCCCACTTCTTTCATGGGGAAAATATTGGCGCTCATATATTTACACGGGCCACACCAGGTAGTAAAGCAATCCATGAAAATATATTTGTTTTCTGCTTTGGCTTTTGCTTTCACCTGGCTCCAGGTCATACCTTCGGCAAATTGGATACCTTCATTTTGTGCAAATAAAAGTACCGGGGAAATAAGTAGCAAGGCTACAATAATTTTTTTCATAATAAAATAATTGGTTTTCTTAAAATTTGATCAGCGAAATTATGCATTCGAATGTTAATGAAATGATTATTTAAAATTGGAGCTTACTACCAAATCCTTACTGCCTGCTGTATAAGTATAAAAACCTTCCCCGGATTTTACGCCTAATTTCCCGGCGGCCACCATATTTACAAGTAACGGGCAAGGTGCATATTTAGGATTTCCATATCCATTATACAACACTTGTAAAATGCTCAGGCATACATCCAGGCCAATAAAATCCGCAAGTTGTAAAGGCCCCATGGGGTGCGCCATACCGAGTTTCATAATGGTATCAATTTCTGCAACGCCAGCAATACCTTCATACAAACTAATGATGGCTTCATTGAGCATGGGCATTAAAATTTTATTTGCA
>CAYXHX010000063.1:4968-10660 GCA_964464835.1 uncultured Chitinophagaceae bacterium
GGGACTTTCCCTAATTTTTTACTCAACGCAACAATTTCCTCTGTCACTTCTTTTGGAGTGGCATAGCCATTGATGATTTCTACAAGTTTCATTACAGGCACAGGATTCATAAAATGCATCCCGATTACTTTTTCAGGGCGTTTCGTAACGGATGCAATTTTCGTAATGGAAATGGATGATGTGTTGGTTGCAAGGATGGCATTTGCCGGTGCATGTGTATCCAATTCTTTAAAAATTTTCAATTTCAAATCAATATTTTCAGTTGCAGCTTCTACTACTAAATCTGCATTTTCTACACCGGAAGCTATATCATTGGATGTACTGATGCGCTGCAATGTTTCATTTTTTTGTGTTTCTGTGATAATGCCTTTTTCAACCTGCCTGCTTAAATTTTTTGCAATTACAGCCAGGGCTTTTTCTAATTGTGCTGCCTGCACATCCACCATTGTTACAGTAAAACCGTTTTGGGCAAATACATGTGTGATGCCATTGCCCATAGTGCCTGCACCAATTACAGTTATTTTTTGCATAGTATAAATTATGTTTTAAATGATAATCCCTTTACAGAAATTATTAGATTTTCTTGCATGCAAATATAAAAGGAAATTATCTTTTGCTTTTGAAATCGCCCCTTTTCCAGGCCTGGATAAAATCTGCCCATGCAGCAGGATTGAATAAATTGATGGGCGGCTGTTGCCCCTGGTAATAATATTTTTGTGCCTGTTGCCGCATTTGAGAGCTTACTGCTTCTCTTCCGTCTGCTGGAAGAATGGATAATAAAATCCGTCTTTTAGCTACACTTGTGTTTTCACGCGCAATTTCAAGTGCATCAGCCGGGATATTCGTATTCACAAAATCCCTTTCAAACTGTGCCCTTGTAGGCCTTGGGCGAATAATCGTTGAAGGTAAATACGCGGTATCATTGACCATTAATTGTATTACACTAAAATCATTTCCTTTTAAAGAGGTTGGTATTTGTTTCACCACATCTTTAAATCCTATACTTGAAAACCGGATAAAGTCTCCTTTTTCTACAACTATAGAAAACACACCTTCATTATTGCTGATGGTGCCGCGCCCTTTATTTTCCACAATAATACTTGTACCGGGTAAAACCCGCAGGCTGTCTGCACTTAAAATGATTCCATACAATTGCACTACAGAATCCTGTTGTGAACTCTTCGTTTGAGCATGGCCAATTTGAAAATGTAAAACAATAAAAATCAAAATGACATATCGTAAATATTTTTGCATGCATCTTTTTTTAATGAGGAAACTTTACAAAGTAAATCAATACTTCTTTGCATTAAAAACAAAAAAACCTTTTTGAGTGTTAACTTTGCGGTGTCTAATTTCTTTTTAACAAAAAAATGTGTGATGACTGAGAATGATATTTTGAATGCGTTGAGAAATGTACAGGAACCCGACCTGCATAAAGACCTTGTAACCTTGAACATGGTGAAGGATATTAAAATAAACGAAAATAATGTCTCTTTTATAATTGTATTAACCACACCTGCCTGCCCACTGAAAGACCGGATTAAAAATGATTGTATAAAAGCGATTCATTCGCATATTAATAAAGATGTAGTGGTGAAGATTGATTTCACATCCAACACCACAAGCAATCGTATAGACGCAGCAAATATTTTACCAGACGTAAAAAATATCATTGCCGTAGTGAGTGGAAAAGGTGGAGTGGGCAAAAGTACAATTGCGGCAAACCTTGCATTGGCATTAGCTTCCAAAGGTGCGCGTGTTGGCTTAATGGATGCCGATATTTACGGGCCAAGTGTTCCCATCATGTTTGGCGTTCGTGGTGAAAGGCCGAAAATGAAAGATATTAATGGGAAAGGGTTTATTGTTCCACTCGAAAAGTTTGGGATTAAAATGATGAGCATCGGTTTGCTCATTGATGAAAAGCAGGCAGTGGTTTGGCGGGGGCCAATGGCAAGCAGCGCCATCAAACAATTTGTAAGTGATGTTGATTGGGGGCCGCTTGATTACCTCGTTATTGATATGCCGCCCGGTACGGGAGATATCCATCTTACTTTATTACAAACTGTTCCTGTAACAGGCGCTGTGATTGTAACAACGCCTCAACCGGTAGCATTAGCAGATGCGAAAAAAGCTATAGCTATGTTTAAGCAGGCACAGATCAATGTTCCAATTATTGGTTTGGTAGAAAATATGGCCTGGTTTACTCCGGCAGAATTGCCGGAAAATAAATATTATATTTTCGGAAAAGAAGGAGGGAAAAGGCTTTCAGAGGAATATGACCTTCCTTTCTTAGGACAAGTGCCGCTTATACAAAGTATCCGTGAAGGAGGTGATTCGGGCACTCCTGCAATGATGGGAAATGATGAAAATTCTAAAAATGCTATGTTGGAATTTGCCGGGCTTACTGCAAGGAATATTGCTATTCGGAATGCGGAGAAACCTGCAACTGCAAGATTAAAATCACTCGTATAGGTTTTATTTTATTGATATTTTTTTTCCAATGAATATAAAATTTTCCGATCGCCTTCAGTAATAAACCTGGTAGTATCATTGGGTGTAAAATGAATTTTAAAAGATTGTATGGCATTCATGCTATCCGTGATATTGTAACCAATAACTCGCATGGCTTGTAAGGCATTAAAGCCGGGTGGAACTTGAATGCTGACTGTATCATACCAATAACCAAAACCATTTTCCGCCAATTGTTTCCAGGGAAAAAATCGGCTGGGATCTACCTTGCGCCCGGGCGCTACATCAGCATGTCCAATAAAATTGGCAGTAGGGATTGAATATTGTTTTTTAAGTGATGAAAGCAATTTCAATAAACTTTGAATTTGCACTTCAGGAAATGCTGATTGTGCATCATTATCTAATTCAATTCCAATGCTTGCAGAATTGACATCTGTAAGGTTTCCCCATTTACTTACACCGGCATGCCATGCACGCAAATAATCATTGAGCATGTGAAAAATAGTTCCATCTTTACAAATCACATAATGGGCACTCACCTGCGTTCTCGTGAGGGTAAATGTTTTTAAAGTCTGTGCACAACTTTCCTGGTCGGTATGATGAATGATGACAAAATTTGGTTTGCGCATTCCAAAATTTGTAGTACCTGCCCAAAAGGCTGAAGGATTGATGGAATCCTTTAATGGAATTTGCCTGATTTGTTTTGAAATTGTTTTCGCCTGTTTTTTATACACTTTATTACTTGCCGCATACGGATTAGGCGAACAACATATGAACATTGAAAGGAGTATTGTAAACGAAGCAATTTTTTTTAAAAATTTCATTTTCACAATAATTATTAGAACATTTTTAATTGAAAAAAAATTACAAAATAACCTTTATTCCATTTATGCGTATTCACTAGATGGCGATTTTTTAAAATTCGGTATTATCTTTGATTTTTTTTACCTTATGATAAAAGTAGTATTATTCACAGTGGGACTTGCAATTTTGTTTGTGTCATGTTCAAAATCTTCAAAACCTCCAAAAAATAATCCGGATGAACCAAGAGATTATCATTCCGGGTTAGCGCCTTTAATGGATTTGGATACCAATTACATGGGATACCCGGGCGGATTATATCCTGACGGTTCCAATAAGGCCCCCGGAGATTATGCCAAAGACCTCAATCAAATATGCAGTGACATAAAACCGCTTGATGTAAACGGAAATTTCAACCCATTCGGTAAGATCGGGTTTGTTTCTGTTGGCCCAAGTACTTCATTGATAATGATGAATGCATTGATGGAAAAGATGCAGGGAAATAATAATGTAAATCCTCTTATTTGGCCGGTTCCGCTTGGGCAGGGTGGAATGGGCATCAATCAACTGATTTCAAATTCCACGCTTTTCTGGGATACTGTGGCCATCAAATTAAAAGAATTTCAACTTTCTCCCAATCAAATACAGGTTGTATATTTTGAAGAAGACGACAATGAAAATTATTCCAGCGCATTCCCGCAAAGGCCATTGGATGTAAAAGAGAAATTAAAAGAAGGCATTCGCTTATTAAAAGTGAAATTCCCCAATGTGCGTGTAGCATATATTCTTGCAAGAACAACCACCATATACATGCCAATCCGGGATGATAATAAACAACAGGAACCCATTGCATATTATTTGGGCTTTGCCGATAAATGGCTGATTGAAGACCAAATCAATGGAGACCCGGGATTAGCGTATAAAGGGGATAATGCTGTTGCTCCAATTATTACTTGGGGGCCATATCAATGGAGTGATGGGGATATTTACCGGAGTGATGGTTTTAACTGGTTAAAATCAGACACGGATGATGGCCTTCATCCCAATGATAATGGCGCTGATAAACTTTCAGGTATGTTTATTAATTTCCTGCTGAATGATGAATATGCAAAACTTTGGTTTGCAAAATAAGTTGAAAATAACATTAAGCAAACATCGTCATCACATTTTTCCATTTTCTTCCCGTTCATTTTTTTTACATTCATTACCTTCGCGTGCATGTATAAATTGCCGAAATACATTACTGCAGAATTTGAAGAAGTAGTTGCATTTATGCAGGCACACCCTTTTATTATCATTACATGCATGGGTTCAAATGATTTCCCGGTCGCCACACATGTGCCTGTATTACTTGAAAAAAAAGAAAATAAAATATTCCTCCAATGCCACGTCATGCGCGGTACAGATCATGCGGATGCATTATTGAAAAATACAAAGGCATTATGCATTTTTTCCGGGGCGCATAGTTATGTCAGCGCATCCTGGTATGAGAAAAAAAATGTGTGCAGTACCTGGAATTATAAAGCCGTTCATGCAACGGGTATTTTAAGAGTTTTAAATTGTGAAGAATTAGTCACTCAACTCACAAAACTTACTGAAAAATATGAAGGTGGGCAATCCGGTGAATCGCTGGTTGAAAATATGGAAAAAGGATATGTGGAAAAAATGATGCAGGCAATTGTTGGTTTTGAAATAGAGCTTACTGCCATTCCGCATGTTTTTAAATTAAGCCAGGAAAAATCGGCAAAAGATTTTGACAATATCCAAAATCAATTACGCGCACAAAAAAACGCTGATGCTGCAATCGTAGCAGATGATATGATGAAGGCAAGACAAACTTTGCAGTCAAAGAAAATTCAAGAATAAGTAAATAATGAACAGGATTCAATTAGCAAAACATATACAGGAAAAAAAATCCTATCTCTGCGTTGGGCTTGATACAAACCCGGATTTATTGCCGGATCACATGAAAGGTAAAAAAGATGCGGTATTTGAATTTAATAAAGCCATCATTGATGCTACATTGCCGTATTGCGTTTCGTATAAAATAAATACTGCATTTTATGAAGCGCATGGTTTGAAAGGTTGGGAAGATATGGCAAGGACGGTTGATTATATTCCATCAACACATTTCAAAATTGCAGATGCAAAACGCGGCGATATTGGAAATACTTCATCGCAATATGCTAAAGCATTTTTTGAAACGCTTTCCTTTGATGCCGTTACCGTAGCGCCCTATATGGGCGAAGACAGCATCCGGCCATTCCTGCAATATGAAGATAAATGGACCATTGTACTTGGCCTCACGAGTAATAAAGGCAGTGCAGATTTTCAGCAACAATTCATTGCTACACACGGAGCGCATCCTTCTCAATTTGATTTTTTATATGAACGTGTCATTAAAAAGGTTTGTTCCTGGGGT
>CAYXHX010000064.1:0-3356 GCA_964464835.1 uncultured Chitinophagaceae bacterium
AAAACACCTTTTCTTTACTCCAGTGGTTTCCGGCAAAGGGCATGAATTCAATGAACCGAACTTCAACCGGATTGCTTTTTGTCCATTCAACAAAATCAATCACTTCTCTTTCATTCACCCCTTTCATAATCACGGTATTGATTTTTACATGAAAATTATTTTCCAATAGCAGATCAATATTTTGTTTCACTCTCTCAAACTCATCTCTCCCGGTGATAAGTTGATTCTTCTTACTATCCATTGTATCAAGGCTCACATTTAATGAACGTATTCCAGCCTCGCGAAATGTATCAATGTATTCATGAACAAAAACGCCATTGGTCGTAATGGTAAGTTCAACAGGATATTTTGACAACCGTTGAATAATTTCTCTCACATCTTTTCTTACCAAAGGTTCACCACCTGTAAGCCGTAATTTTTTGATTCCTTCTTTTACAAATACACCCGCGATGGTATCAATTTCATCAGCCGACATTTTATTTGCTTTGGAAAAATATCCTTTGGGCAAATCAACCGGGTTGCAGTAAGTACAGCGCAGGTTGCACTTATCAGTAAGTGAAATCCTGAGATAGGTATGAGTGCGGTTGAATTGATCTGTCAGCATGGCGAAAACATTTTACTATTTAATTCTTTGAAGCCAGGTCAATTGAAAAATATTTCTTCATCTTTTTAGTGATTTCGTCATAATCCCCTTTCGTCAAATATTTATGTGCCAATGGAAATACCACATTGTCTTCCCTGAAAATATGCAGGCGCAACAATTCCACCAATGAAAGCCCTTGTTCTATGCAAGTATCCAGCAAGAGTGCATTGGAAACCGGATCCACAATTCGTGAAGTAATACCCATCAGGCTGAAAGTAAGTGTGCCCAATTCCATCATTTTGATGTGGTCATTTTCCAGCATATCAACACCTGTATCGGGTATCGGCCCAATCCCGTGCTCACCGTTGTCTATCATACGGTCATGGATAAACGGAAATAGTACACGCTCCTCTTTCAGATTGTGCAGCACAATTTTATCATCAAGAAAGGAAAAAAATTCTCCTAACTTTTTGTTCCTCTCTTTGGTTATGCCTTCCTGTTTAATACCGATTAATGTGGCTTCCAACTCATCAATAATCTTCAAAGTGTTTTTATGTTCATCCATGAATAGTTGCAGTATCGGATGAAGTTCGTCATAAGGAACCGGCTCTACACCCTGCGGCTTATAGGCTCCCGGCGGATCCATTGGCGAATACACCTGCACATCGCCGGTATCTTTTTCTACAAATCTTTTGATGTAATCTGTCTTTTTGTTTTCTGTGTTTTCAAAAATGTTGTTCATCTAATAAAATTTTTAAATTGATTAATGTGCCTTTCAAATTTAGCTATGTAATCAAGGCTGAAACATGATTCTAATCAGGTGTAAAGTTGATTTTTATGAAAAAAATCAGGTGTAGTCCATCATGGTTATTTTATTTTTTTGTATTAAATATTTAGTAGCTAAGTTTCGCATTAATCCAATAAATGTTATCGTCCAGGCGAGTATAGAAAAGTAGATAAAGACCTCATAGAAATAATGCAGGAAGGGCATGTGCAGCGCTTTTGACATCCGGAAAGTACAAACCGCATACATACCCTGCGGGAACACAGCGCCCCAATACAAAGGGTCATATTTGAAAGGATATTTTTTATACACATGTCTCCAGATTGCGAGAATAATCAGCATTGGAATCCACCACGTGCCGGTAGCCCAATAGAACACGGTAAACCCTTTTAAGAATGGAAGTAATGATTCCAGGAATGGCGCGTCGGGTGCGTTCAAAATAAGCACAGACCCTCCAAGTGTAGAGATGGCCATTGCGCCCATATTAATCCAATAAGGTGGGGCAAGGTCGCCGGGGGAAAATTTAAAAAAAGTATATCTGTAAAAAATCAAAGAAATCATCCAGATATAAAACATGCCGCCCCACAGCCACATGGAAAGCGCGAAAAAATTCACTTCTATCCGATAGGGCTGGCTGACATGAGAAGCAATCAATGCACTGAGAATGGAAACAGATTGCGTGGCAACAATAGCAGTAAGCCATCCTCCGGTAATTCCTTTATCTAATGTTGGTTTATTTTGTTGGGTAGTAAGTGTGGTAAAAATAGTATAGGTAAAAAATAACCATAACAATATCCCAAGTGTCAGTAATGAAACAGCTATTTCAAAATTTTCAAAGAGGATGATGTACTGAATGCCCAGCACACACGTGCCTGCAACGATTGTGAAAAAACCGGTGCCTGCTATATGATTGGTCAAATCATTTTTAAAATCCGGGAAATACCATGCCAGCCGAAGTATCGTTAGTATCCACAAGACAATGAAAAAAAGATTATTGAGTGCAAAAAGAATTATCGCAATCCATTCCATGTCCATCAGGTATGCGCCAATAGAAATAATACCCGTGGCCATTACCAAAGCAAAGTAAGCAGGGGAAAGGGTTTTGATTCCTTCCCTGAATGTTTCACTAATATTTTTGGATGTTGCCATAGTGTTCTAACTAATAATTTGTCTCTTTATCTTTTATTACGAATTCATTTTTTTTCAAGTCAATTTTAAAAATGGCTCTCACTAAGATTAACCTTTTTCTTTTTTTATTATAGCTCTTATTGCTGTTCTCTGAAGCACAATACAAATAATGATGATCACTGCAAGAAACATCCAGCATGAAGTCCAGATTCCGGTTGACTTCAGCAAATAGCCGAAAATAATAGGCCCGAAAAAACCTCCAAGTCCGCCCAACACGCCGACAATTCCACCTACCGTTCCAATATTGGTGGGATAATAATCTGAAATGTGTTTATAGACTGCCGCCCCGCCCAAACCCATCATGATACCTATGATGAATACCAGCGTAGAAAAAATCCATTTGTTTGCCTGGAAATAAATCATCGTCACACCTTTTGCAAGCAATGCTCCTTTCGTTACTTTATCACCAATTTTTACATTTGGTACCTGGTGAAATGAGGTGGTAGGAAGAAATAAAAAACCTTCGCTGTCGTGATGAATCCCAAAGCGGATGGTAACTTCAGAAGAATCACCTGCTTTGCTTTGCAAAAAGTATGAATCATTATCCACCACAATTTCATTGGATGAAACTGATTGTACAGTGCCTGGTTTGCCGGCCATAATCCCTTGTCCCGGCGCCTGTATTTCCATGCGCGGAATAAACAAGAAGAACATACTCACAAGGCATATTCCAAATACCCACAACAGCACCATTCTTGCCCCTACTTTGTCGGACAGCCATCCACCGGCAGCCCTGAAAATTCCGGCAGGCAGGCTGAATGCTGTGGCCATAAAACCTGCTGAAACAATTGAAAGCGTATA
>CAYXHX010000064.1:3366-10622 GCA_964464835.1 uncultured Chitinophagaceae bacterium
ATGAGCCATTGCGACAGCGCAACAAAACTTCCGAAGACGAAAAAATAGTAAAGGCCAAATCGCCATACCCTGATTTCTTTTAATGGCAATAACCGTTGCTTCATCGTTTTGGATTCTTCCGGAATTTTATTTTTTGTTGAAAGAAGAAAAATAATTCCTGTGATGAGAAGCAATGCTGCGTACAACTTTGGCAAGGTGCGCCATCCATCAAGGTTGGTTGCATTATTGGTTAGTTTCAATAAAATAGTCGGCGCCAGCAAAGTGGTCAATGCCGCTCCCATATTTCCTGCGCCAAATATTCCTAACGCCGTGCCTTGCTTTTCTTTTGGAAACCACAAACAGGTATAGGCAACACCGGCAGCGAAAGCGCTTCCGGACAATCCAAAAGCAAAGCTGAGTAAAAGAAATGAAGTGTAATTATTCGCCAGCGATAAAAAAAACATGGGTACAGCACAGAAAAAAAGAATAGCGGCCAATATCCACCTGCCACCAAATTTATCTGTCAACATTCCAACCGGTAAACGAAAAATTGAGCCTACCAAAACAGGCACGCCAAGCAACCAGCCTATCTGCACCGGGCTCCATTTGAATACGCCGTTATCAACCAAAAATGTAACCAGCACGCCATTGATCATCCATGCGGCAAAACACACCATGAACGCAAGCGTGTTGAGTAGCAGAATACGATTGGAAATGCCGCGCGAAGTTTGCATATATACAATTCACTTTTTGTTCAATTCTTTTAATAAGGTTGCCAAACTTCAGACTAAGGTTGGCAACCTTTTTTATCTAACCTTCTTTTTAAAATCCATCCTTCCCTCTCCGGGAAATTTTTTTGAAACTCTTACAAAATATTTTCCTCCGGGCACTGTAATGCTGTCTTTGGAAATTGGATGAAAGGTGTTGCAATTCTGAAATTTTCTTCCTTCCAATTCGTATTCAAATTCAATTCCTTTGCCTTCGGCAAAAACACTGCAATAACCCAACGCGGTGCCCGGTACATAAACAGGATTCCTGAGTAATGAAGCTTCTATCATGTGTTCTTTGAAAACGAAAATGAAAATGACAGCGAGTGAAATGAAAATGATTAAATTAATTATCTTTTTTTTTATTGCAACCCGGCGTAACATCCTTACAACATTGAAAACAATACCTCCTGCAAGAATTACCAGTAAAATTGTTTTTACAATCTGGCTGGTGAGCAATTGGTCGTCTGTTACAATATTGAGCAACATGATCAGGTATTTTTAGGACGCTGTAACGACCAGGGTGTTTTCGCACTGCGCACTTTCTTCCTGTCCCAGTTCCATCGTACCTGTTGATATGGCCGCCACAAATAATTTAATGGAAGTACCAGTATATGGATGAGCCTTGTGAACGGAAGAATTCCGATAATTAAAAATGCGCCTGCAATGTGTGCCTTCACTGTCCACGGAAGTAAGGTAACTGCAGATATATCCGGTTGAAATTTGAAGATGGAATATAAATATGGCGTGAGCAACGTAGAGAACCATGATGACCCCCAACGGAAATTATATGCAATCCATAACCCGGCAAATGTTTGCAGTATCAGTAGTGCATACACGACAGCGTCCATATAATTGGTAACAGGTTTCAGACGAGGCGTAGTGTATCTTCTGATCACAAGATTGATCAACCCAACAAGCATGCTTATCCCAAAAATGAATGCCGTGATTTCAAGAACGATCAACCGAACGGGATTGCTGTTCCAGGCCAGCACACCTCTTGGAATACAGAAGGCAATAAGATGACCGGTAAATATAAACAGGATACCCCAATGAAAAGGAACAGATCCATAAAATAATTTTCTTCCTTCCAGGAATTGTGATGACAGCGAAGACACCTGGAATTTTTTGTATTTGTAGCGATAGATAGAGCCAATAAAAAAAGTAGCTAATGCAAGGTAGGGCAACACTATCAGGATGAAATTATCAATGTAGTTCATGTCGTTCGGTTTATTGGTTCATATTTTAATTTCTACATGCTTTATTTTTCTGTGAGCATTTCTGTTTCTATATTCTGGCTAAAATCTTTCAATTCAGAATCCGTTTCTTTTGAAGCAGGGTTGTTGGGATCGGAAAAGCCGGCGCCCGCAGTTTTGGAATTTTCCGGCGACGGCCCAAATCCGAAATCACCCTTTAATACAAGAAACAAGGCCTGCAGACAGTATTGGTAAACGGTTCGGTAATTAACAGAATGGTCCAGCAGTACCTTCTGGTGTTTTTTATAGACCACATCTTTCTTCTCAATTTTTTCAACAGAAAATTCGCTGATCATTTTATCAATGGCAGGAAGCAAGAGGAATATTGCAATTTCAGTACGCATTTCATCATCCTGCATTTTTGCAAGCAGCCGAAGCAGGTTGGGCAGATGATCTGATAATTCCGTCTCACAATCATTTCCTGCTTTTCGGTGTTCTTCATTCAGATGAACCAATAATTTTCCCCTCTTATAGTCTTCACCGAATAAAATAAAACCTAAGTCAAGTGTAGTAATCGCCTGTACATCAAACGAACGAAGAAATAATTCCTGCATATCTACGATGGATGACTTTTCCATATATTCAATGAATGGCTTCAATGCCAAAGCTGCTTCAGGGAATATTTTCAGAAGATACTGATAAACATTAATGATTTTGTTTTTGTAAGCTTCATCTTTTGGATACATAAAAATATCCGCAAGTAAAATATAATCAGCTATATGATGAATCGACGTTGATTTCACCTCGTCTCTAATATTGATTGATGATTTCATAATGTGTATTTTTTCACTGTTTACTATGCACTTCAATTGATACAAATCGGGTGGGCTCACTCAACCAATTCACCTCCACATTTATGGAAACGGGTGATTTATATTTTTTCCCACTTTGTGTAAAAGTTGTTTCCCATTTCCATTTTTCTTCCTCCGAAATTGCTTCATAAGCTTCGCCAAATATTTCGTTTACCAGGTTCACCAGCTTTTTGTAATAATCCTGGAAATCTTTTATAGTTCCTGTAAAATATTTAGTAGAAAATTCGATTCTGATTTGCTGAGTTATTACACCGTCATATTCATCTTCACTATAAATAACCATTCCATCACCCATCTCAAATTTTACATTCCGTTGGTCCAACCACATTTCATCCTGAGTAGTTAGATTGTTTTTAATATCTGGAAGTCCTTTCTTAATTATGATTAATTTTTCCTTTACTCCCCTTTGTTGGCCAATAGGAACTTCATCCTGATCCTGCGCCCTAACGGAAATTGCAAGAAGCATAAAACTGAACAGTAAAAAATACTTTGTCATAAAATAATTTTGCATAAATTTTTATATTCCTCTTTTCACCGGTTTCTTAATTCCAAATCCTGTATCACCTTTTGTATCACCTGTGAAGTCCATCATTTCAATTGCCTGTTCGCGGTGAGCTGCGGGTATAACAAAACGTTCTTCAAATTTTGGAAGAGAAGTGAGCGCATAAATTGCGTCCGCCTCATCTGCTGTCATACCTGCGTCGCGCAAGGTTTCAGCTACTTTCTCTTCACTGATATCACCCACCGTAACTTTTCTCCGATGAATGCGTACTGCCATTAATTTTTTCCATTTCTCTTTGATCAGTTCCACATCTCCGGCGCTGAACAGGCTGGCGATATATTCTAATGGAAAACGTATTTGATCCAATGTTCCCCAAAGCTCTTTGGTGCTGGTATCATAGAGCCAATTGTCTTCCCACTTTTTGGCAACAGGATTCATTTTATCCTGCTGCTCTGCTTTGTCCACTTTTTTCACCGTTGCCATCACAGGCAATAATGGTGGTACATAAAACAACATCGGCAGTGTACGGAACTCCGGATGAAGCGGCAATGCCAGTTTCCATTCTTTTACAAATTTGTAGATTGGCGAAAACTGTGCTGCGTGAATGGTAGAATCTGCAACACCATTTTTCTTTGCTGCTGCAATTACATTTTCATCAAAAGGATCAAGAATAATATCCAATTGGTTATTGATTAAATCCTTGTCATCGGCACTGGCTGCCTGTTCTATCCGTGAAGCGTCATACAACAACACACCGAGATACCTGATTCTCCCCACACAGGAATGCATACACGCAGGCGCAAGACCGGCTTCAATACGCGGATAACACAGAATACATTTTTCTGATTTACCGGTGTGCCAGTTGTAATAAGATTTTTTGTAAGGACATACTGTAATACACATCCTCCAGGCACGGCATACTTCCTGGTTGATGAGCACAATGCCATCTTCGCCTCTTTTGTAAATAGCGCCGGAAGGACAGGAAGCCACACATGCCGGGTTCAAACAATGATTACAAATTCGCGGCAGATAAAACATGGCCATCTTTTCCAACTGAAACATCACTTCCTGTTCTTCAGGTGAAATCTTTTTTAGGTTTGGATCGTTGCGTGCAAAATCGGGGGTCCCGCTGAGATCATCATCCCAGTTGGGACCCATTTTTATATCTATTGGTTTTCCTGTTATTAATGAAACCGGGCGCGCGGTTGGCTGATCATCTCCCTCGGGTGATTCTATCAGGTCTAAATATTTGTAAGTAAAAGGTTCGTAATAATCATCAATCACCGGAAGATTGGGATTGTAAAAAATATTGGTGAGTCCACGCCTTTTACCTGTGCCTTTCAAATGAATTTTTCCATTACTTTTTTCCCAACCGCCTTTATAAATATCCTGGTCCTCCCATTTGGATGGATAGCCTGTGCCGGGTTTTGTTTCCACATTATTCCACCACATGTACTCCGCACCTTTGCGATCTGTCCAGATATTTTTACACGCAATAGAACAGGTATGGCAACCAATACATTTGTCTAAGTGAAACACCATTGCGATTTGCGAGCGAACGTCCATGATTTATGATTTTTGAATTATGATTTATTATTGATTATTGAGGATTTATTATTTTTTGCGTTGACCTGAATTGTTTTTCTTGATGAAATAAAAATTGCAGTTAACTCTGCTGCTTCTTTAATTAATGCACTTATTAATTCCTTTTTAATTAAACCTTCTTCTTCAATAAACTCTAACCAAAACAAAGATTCATCCGCCTCTTCAACTACTATACTCAACTTTGCAGTAAAGCTTGCTTTTGACTGCGCAATACAAGCAGCCCGGTAATTTGCAGCAACTGATGTAGACGATCTTATCAATTGGCCTTGCAGATTCCTTCCTAAAACTGTACCCGGCAAACGCACCGCCAGCTTCACACATCTATGAGCAAAATCTTTTGTTCTTTTCTTGAGTTCCTCTTTATTCATAACTTTTTATTTATGATTGACTATTGATTATTTATTATTGAATCCCTTTCTAATAATTTCCATTAGGTGTTATCATCAATCTTCAACAAGTTCGTCAATAAAAAATAATAATTCATAAATAATAAATAATAAATCACCATACTAACTTCTCCATCTTCTTCACCACCACATGCGTATCTCTCTGCGGCGCTACAGGCCCCCAATAATTAAAATGATAAGAGAACTGACCGTATCCGCCATTGAGATAATTTGGCTTCAAATGAATTCTTGTAACACTATTATGCCCGCCACCTCTGCGGTTTCCTCTCAATTGTGATTTTGGAATCCCCACTGTTCTTTCGGGAACGTGATACACCACGCACACACCCGGTGGAATTCTTGAACTCACCACAGCGCGGGTAACATACACACCATGATCATTGTGAACTTCTACCCAATCATTATCTTTTATGCCGAGTTCTTCTGCGTCTTTTTCACTGAGCCAGCAAGGTTCTATACCGCGTGAAAGTGTGAGCATTCTCAGGTTTTCCATGTAGGTAGAATGAATGTGCCACTTACCATGTGGTGTGAGATAGTTGAGCGCTTTGGCTTTGCCACGTTTCCATGTTTCACGCAGATCGCCATACACTTCCGGGCTTGGCGCCGGTTTGAATGTGGGCAAATGTTCACCATAAGCAATGTATAATTCCTGGTCTAAATAAAAATGTTGTCTTCCGGTAAGAGTACGCCAGGGAACTAATCTTTCTACATTGTAAGTATAAGCTGAATAGGCTCTTCCGCCATTCATCAGCCCTGACCAAACAGGTGAAGTGTTATAACGGGGTGGGCTTTTCAGCAAGTCGGCATAACGGATTTTTACATCTTTACTTCCTGCAGAAAGATCGGCAAGCACAAGGCCTGTTTTCTTTTCCATGTATTGATATGCCTTCTCTGTCAATTTTCCATTCGTCAATGTAGAAAGGTGAAGCACGGCATTGGCTGCCCATTCGTCTTCCTGGATGGAAGGAAGTATTTTGCCCTGGTATTCCCGGTGATGAAAATGATGTGACGTACACATTTCATCATACTCTTCCCGGCACATATAATGATTGCCATGAGCACCCAAACCTTTTTCACGAATGGCTTCGCCAAGTGTAATAAACTTCTCATAAATCTGTGTGTAGTCTCTTTCAACTACTGTGAGCTTGTGCATAGACTTGCCTAACACAGGTTCACACTCACCTTTGTACCAGTCCTTGATAGTGGGTTGTGTAATTTCGTCTATGCTATCATGTGAGAGTGGGGTAGCTACCACATCTTTCTGTACTTCATTAAAATATTTTTTAGCAATCTCGCTTGTTGCTTTTGCAAGATGTTTGAAAATATCCCAATCGGTTTTAGATTCCCAAACCGGCGCCACTGCCTGCCCGAGCGGATGAATGAATGAATGCAAATCGGTGCTGTTCAAATCCGCTTTTTCATACCAGGAAGCAGCGGGCAAAACAATATCAGAATACAACGCTGATGAATCCATGCGGAAATTCAGGTCAACCACCAAATCCATTTTGCCTACCGGCGCCATCTCATACCATTTTACTTCTTCCGGTTTTTCCTGTGCGTCTGTTGCTATCAGATTATTGTGTGTGCCCAAATAATGTTTCAATGCGTACTCATGCCCCTTCATACTTGCCAGCAATGCATTGCCGCGCCAGATGTACCATACACGCGGAAAATTAATTTCATTCTCAGGATCTTCTACCGAATATTTCAGCTCTTTTGATTTTAGTTTTTCAAGAACATACGCTTTGATGTCTTCATCATTTTTTGCGCCGTTGGCAATAGCCTGTTTTGAAAGTTCCAATGAATTTTCATTGAACTGAGGATAGAAAGGCATCCAACCATTTCTTACAGATGTGAAGATGGTATCAGCCACATGCTTATCCGTCCATTTATTTTTATGAATTGTATTGTAATTGGAATAATGGCCG
>CAYXHX010000065.1:0-3162 GCA_964464835.1 uncultured Chitinophagaceae bacterium
CCTTCCATGCATAAACTGAAATACCTGCTGCCGCAATTGCTGCTGCGGCATGATCCTGAGTTGAAAAAATGTTGCAGGAAGACCAGGTAACCTCAGCACCTAAAGCTACGAGGGTTTCTATTAAAACTGCAGTTTGAATGGTCATGTGCAGGCAACCCGCAATACGAGCGCCTTGTAATGGTTTTGCATTGCCATATTCTTCACGAATAGCCATTAAACCGGGCATTTCAGCCTCGGCAAGCATAATTTCTTTACGGCCCCATGCTGCAAGGCTGATATCTTTGACTTTATACGGAAGTTTAAAATCAACTTTAGATGCGATTGTTTCAGGCATATTTTAAAATTTCCGCAAAGGTACAGGTATTGCGTATATGTAGCAATAGTTACATTTCTTCCGGCGTTTCCCTGTATTGTAAACCAGGTAATTTAAAGATAGATTTAACGAAAAATTTTTTATAAGTTTTAAAATGCCTAATTTTCCTGTATTCGTTTTTGTAAATCCAATAAAAAAATAAAAATTCATGAAAAAATTATTATTTATTGCAGGCCTATTCAGCTGCTCCGCCATTTACGCACAAACAGATACTGCACTTATTGAACAATACTGCGAAGTGGTAGCATCTCAAAGATTTATGAGTAATAAAGTGACCATTGATATTGATTATGGTGAGGCGCGCAGTTTATTTCAAACAAATAAAGTAAAAGATGAATCCGGTGCAAATAAAAAATTCAATACCACGATTGATGCATTGAATTATCTTGGAAAAAATGGATGGAGGCTTGTGAATGCATTTCCAATAACAAATGGTACAGAGAGTGTTACTTACCATTATGTGTTTAAAAAATATTTTGCTAAAAGCGATATGGATCAGTAAACATTTTGAATAAAAATCTTAGCCACTTTCATTCGTTCTGAGTAAGGTTTTTATGCACCGCTCTTTAGAGCGGGGTAGCAATATTCAAACCCTATACCAATAGGCTTTAGCCCAACTTGGCAATAAAGTTTTGATTTTCTTTCTTATTTTTTTAAAAGCAAATTCAACAAAAAAAATATCTGCTTTAATGAAATTTATTTTTAAGTTTTATCATTTCATTTGAATCATTGCGGTTATTTTGCCATCTTGCAATTGTACATGAAAGGTCAACAAAGTATAATTTTTTTTATTTGTTTCATACTTGCAATTCCGTATTGTATATCCGCTCAGGAAACACGGGAATCAATTCCCAATACACAAAATCCTGCATCACAAATTACCTATGACAGCCAGGGAAGGCCAATCCGCAAACAAACACAAAAGGATTCGCTCATACATCGCAATCCATTGGAAGATTCCATCACCATCAGTTTCCGGTATTTTGATTCATCACGCAGTGAACATCTCGATTCTTCAATAACCGATTTTTATAAATGGTTCCCATTTTCCTATAAAAATATTGATCTCGGAAATTTGGGAAATGCTTCAGAACCCATTATTTTTTCTCCCAATATGCAAACCGGTTGGGATGCGGGTTTTCATGCGTATGATTTGTATAGGTTTTCGATAAAAGACACGCGGTTTTTTAATACATCCAGGCCCTATGCAGAATTGGGCTATATGCTTGGAAGTAAAGGCGAGCAATTGATCAATGTATTATATACGAAAAATAGTAAACGCAATTTTAATCTTACTTTTCAATTTCGATTTATCAATTCGCCCGGGTCTTACAAAAATCAAAACAGCAGCCATAACAATATCCGCCTGAATACTTATTTCAGCAGCAGGAATAAACGCTATGGAAATTATTTTATTTTTATCAATAATAAATTGCGTTCTTCCGATAACGGCGGTTTGCAGGATGAAGGAAAACTCGACAGCCTTACACTGAATGACCCGTTTGAATTATTTACAAGATTGGGAAACAATGCACAATCGAGCCGCAACTTTTTTTCCACCAATATTTCTACGGGTACAGAATATGATGAAAATATTTTTCTCTTTCGGCAATATTATGACATCGGGCAAAAAGATTCATTGGTAGTGGATTCAACCACGTACCAATTATTTTATCCACGGTTACGATTTCAACATACGATCAGCTATCAATCACAGAAATTTATTTTTTCTGATATCAACCCAGTGGATTCCAACTATACAAAATACTTTAATTATCTGGTCAATAGCCCAACCATTCGGTTCCAGGATAACTGGCAAAATTTGGTCAATGATTTTAGTATCATCACTTACCCGCAGAAAAATAATTTCAACCAGTTTTTAAAATTAGGCGCCACGCACGAATGGATAAGCGGTGGGGGAGAGGGTTTGCCGGAAGTGAATTATTCCAATATCATTGCCAATGTTGAATACCGCAACCGTACAAAAAACCAGCAGTGGGATTTTATTGTTCGGGGGAAATTATTTGCTGCCGGGAGTTATGCAGGTGACTATGATGCATTTATTGCTTTGCAAAAACAAATAGCCCATTCAAAGGCTTTTTTTCAATTGGGCTTGCAAAATGTAAACCGGTCACCGGCTTCTGTTTTTAATAACCAGGTTAGTTCTTTCCCTGTAGTTGCAAATGCATTGAATAAAGAAAATAATACACGCATTTTTGCGAACCTGCATTTCAATTCATTACAATTGGACTTAACAGGCGAATATTATATTCTTGGCAATTATATTTATTTCAATAATTTTTATGAAGCGCAACAATCTTCCACTTTATTGAATGTGTTGCATACAGCCGCAGAAAAGAAATTTAAAATAGCCAAACATTGGAATCTTTATTCCGAAGTTCATTTTCAAAAAACAACTGCCAATGCGCCCATTCAAATTCCGCTCATTTTCACCAGAAACCGGTTTGCATTTGAAGGGAATTTTTTTACAAACCTTTTTTTGTCAACCGGTATTGAAGTGATTTATAATACGCCGTATAAAGCGGATACGTATTCACCATTGAATGGCCATTTTGTTGTACAGGATACATTGACTATTTATAACAGGCCTGAAATTAATTTATACCTGGGTATGCGAATAAAAAGTTTCAAAGGTTTTATACGCCTGGAAAACCTGAATACATTGGATATACAAAACAGTTTTAGTTTTACGAAAGTCAATTTTTCTGCGCCGCATTATGCCGAAAGAAAACTATGGTTCCGCGTGGGGATATGGTGGAATTTTGTGA
>CAYXHX010000065.1:3172-8192 GCA_964464835.1 uncultured Chitinophagaceae bacterium
GTATGACTGAAATTGGGGACACACTAAGATACCGAATTGAAAAATTTTTAAATGAAGTGGTAGCTTTTTTGATTCTCAAAATTTTCTAAAAAAAATACTATATTTACAATACATTTCAAGTAGCTGCTTTTGATCAATAAAACAGACAATTTGAAAAGCCAAGTAAATTCCCCATACCTAATTTGAGAAATAAATTTTTAATATTGGTATTATCATGGCAAATAAAAATCCATCTTCAAAACCTGTACCTGTATCTATCTATCTACTCATATCAGCAGTAAGCCTGGTAGCAGCAATTGGCGTAGGGTATTATTATTTTCAATACCTGAAACATAGCGGTAATGAGAAAACGGATGACCGGGTTTTTTACTTAGTGTTGGTAATGTTTGGTATTGCTGTGGCTGCGCTCATCTTCGGTGTAATGAATTCTTATGCCAGCCTGAAAGGTATTCAATCAAATGTAACCTATAAATTTACCGGGCCAATTGTAGGCGTCATACTTACTGTGCTGGGAGGTTTTATGTTGCCAAAAGGTGCTACAGATCAAATACTTTCTATCAGGGTTTTCAACCAGGATAATCAACCTGTCACAAGAGGGAATGTCACCATCACCTTTCCGCATTATCAAAGATCGGCTTCCATCAACAAAGACGGGCTTGTTGTGTTTCCCGATATACCTGATGAGCAATTGCGTAACAACATTGTAATACATGTAGTAAGTGATGGTTATTCTAATGTTACTTTGGATACTGTTTTGTCCAATTTCGATCCAATAAGTTTGTCACTTAGCCAGGCAAAAATTATTCGCATTTCAGGAACAGTAAAAGATGCCGCAGACCGGCCTATCCGGGATGTAGAGGTACAAGTAGATGGTACTCCTTTTGCTGCAAGAACAATCAATGATGGCAGCTTTGATATTCCACTTCCGGGTTATCATTTTGGAGACAGGATTACAGTGATTACTTCCCATGCTTTGTATGAAGATAAAGTCAAAAAATTTACGATTGAATCCGGTGAAATTGATCATATAGAATTTGTGCTGAATCCGGTTCCTGCGCAGTAATATTAAAACCTATCATTATGAAAATATCCATTTTAATTTTTGTATTTTTTACAATTCTTACAGGCGCTGTAAGAAGCCAGGAAGTGATTATTAAAGGCACTTTGCGTTGTATGAATAATGGTATAGCCACTTCAACCAAAGGCGCTACGAATATTGTAATCATTCCTTCATTTAATCCTGCCGCTTCTGTAGCAACAACTACTGATCCACAAGGTTTTTTCCAAATCAGTACCGGGTGGAAATCCACCGATTTGAAAGATAAAGAAGTTACACTTTACATAATTACCAAATGTAATAGTTGCAAAAAAATAGAGCGTGTTTTCATCACTGAAGACCTGGACAAAAGAAATACAGATCCCGGTAAGTTGTTTGTTACCGTAAGAAATTGGAAGGTGTTGGAGAACTGTCAACATATGGAGTTACCTGATCTGATGTCTGAAAAGTTATTGGATTCTGCTCAGCATTTACCGCCACAGGAAATTAGTAGTAAAGCCCCTGGAAGCGCTGCACTTGGGCCGATTTCATTTATTAATTTATTTGAAAAGTTAGCAACTATAGCTGCCACTCAGAATGTCGGCTTGTTTAAAGTGACAGCCATCATTCCCGGAAAAATTAAGTATGGAAATTTTTTACATTCCTCTTCCAATTACCAACACCGATAATATTGGTTTTAATTTTGCGCCTTCCCGGAATCTTTCAGAAGCTGTTTATTGGAATGCCTCAGCCATCGCTAATAGTAGTAAGCCATATAATGTGAGCCTCTTGGCGAATTTTAAAAATAATATCAAACTTTCCGGCTACCAGCAAATTACTAAAAATTTTTACCTTGGTATAGGAGGCATTTATACCAAACAAGATCAAGTAAGTAAATTAAATCTTGTAAATATAACAAACGGAGGTGGAGGAGGCACACTTGATGGCGTAAACCACCCGGAAAAATTGCAGGAATTTGCAGCATTTTTAGCCCCTGTTTATATGCTTAATAATAAGGCAAGTGTTGGGCTAACCATTAAATCCATCTGGCAACAATTTAATAATCCCAATCTGGTTTCGATAGAGCAATCAGAAGATGGTGTTGTGTATAATTTTTTCCGGGATGATAGTATTCGTAAACAGGCTTTTGATGTGGACGTTTCATTTAGTTATAAAATAACCAGTTATTTACAGGCAGGCGCTTCAGTTATGAATATTGCAGGAACAAAATTATATGCAAGTGAATTTGTGCCTGATTCATCCAATCAAACTTATATAAATCAACGTGCGTATGGCTTGGGTTTCTGTTATAAAAGAGGAAGATTAAATGTAGGTACGGATGTTTTATTCACCGATGAAGGATTCTATGATGCCACTTTGGGCGCAAATTATGTTCCTTTTAATTACGCATTAATTGCAGCGGGTTATGCTTTTAAGCAAAAGAGTTTTTCAGTTTCATTCAGGCTAAAGAATTTTAAAATTGCCTACATCTATGATAATGATTTAATCATCAATGATGTAAAGGTGGCAAAGAGTAAAGTTTTTGATGGCAAGATTTATACGGGATTTGTGTTTGATTTTTAGTTGATGATGTTAATTTTTTTTGTACAATAAAATTGGTATTACAAATTCCTATAATTAATATTATGTTAAGTAATAATTTCAATAACTCCTCTTTTTTGATACAAAAAAACTGCAGGCATTCACCAGCAGTTCTTTTGTATTAATTAAAAAAACGCATTTTATTGTTTATATTTATCATGCTCCGCATCAAATTCTTTGAACTTTGCATCGTATTTATCGTAATCTTTTGGATTTACACCTTTGCTTCTGTCTCTTTTCCAAATATATAAATTGGCTAAATAATCCACTGCACGATTAAGGCTGTTTGATTCTGTTTTGGAACGGTCTGTTTTTGCTTTTAAAATTGTATATGCCTGTTCCAGGTAGTCAATTGATTTATCTGCAACTAATTTTTGTTCAGCAAGTACAGAATCGCGTTGTTTTTTCAATGTTGCGCTTTCTCCTCTTAAATCATAAAAGCGTTGATCCAATACACCAAACATATTGTAGGTAAGTACACCTGCATTGAACATATAAATTCCATTGTTTTCCAGTGCAAATGCTTTTACATAAGCTGTAGCAGCCATTTGGCTTAGGTTCGCTTGTTCTGTGCTATCAAAATCTTTAAGTTTTTCTTTATCCGGTTGAGCAAACAATTCAGCGTATGCAATATAATCTTTAGCTTTTAATAAACCCGCAGCATTGTCTTGTTGAAACTTGGCCATCATCTCTTTCAAATTGGCAGTTTCACTCATATAATTAACATCAAACTGGCTCCACATATCTGCATCGCCCGGATATAATTCTTTTGCTATGGCTAAGTATTTTTTGAAATCAACTTCATCTTTTTTCTGTGTATCAAAGTCTAAAATAAATTTATAGATTTCTTCATAGTCTTTTCCGCCAATTTTTTCGTCAGCCAATTTTCTATACCGCAACACAGCTTCTTCCGGCTTACCTGCATTTTGTGCTGCATAGCCAGTGTAAAGTATAGTTGTTGTGTCTATTTTAATTTTATTTTCACTGAAACCGTTATCATTAGCAAAAGCGCTCATTTCTTCGGCAATCTTAAAATTCTTAAATGATTCTTCCCATTTGCTGTCCATAAAATCCTGGCGGCCATTATTAAATCCGGCGGAATATAAAATGCCGATTGGCCGTGGCCCTTCTTCCTTCAAATCTTTCAAGGTTGGGTCTTTCGCTACATACTCGTGCAAAGCTTCAATAGCTTTTTCACCGGCATCCGGGTATTGTATGCGCCACGCAGAATCAGCATATAATTCACTATATACAATTAGCTTGTACATATAAGTTTCAGGATTTTCTTTTGCTTTGTCGTTGATTAAAAGGTTGTCAAGTTCCGTTTTGGCTTGTTCAAATTTTTGCTGTGCAATAAATAATTTTATTGCATTATAATTTTGAGAAAATGCACCTGCGGAGAATGAAATACATAAAATTGCCAGGATAATTTTTTTCATTTTTTGTACTTTATGGTTTTATAAATATTAAATTGATGGTAAATCAATTTCAGTTGAATCAGCATCACCCGATTCAGTATTTTTTTTGTTGTTTTCGTTTTCAGTTTCCACTTCATTTGCCTGGGAATTTTCTTCTTGTTGCGATTCCGTTTCTTCAGGTTCATTCACTTTGGAAATAGCGGCTATTTCATCTCCTGCATCTAACTTTATTAAAATCACACCTTGAGCAACTCTTCCTGATTCCTTAATACTTGATACACTTGTTCTCAAAGTTATACCTGATTTGCAAGTTATGATCAAATCTTCATTTTCTGCCACATCTAAGATACCAACAAGTTTACCGGTTTTTTCTGTAATGTTAATCGTCTTCACACCTTTTCCTCCCCTATTGGTAACGCGATACGCTTCGGCTGATGTCCTTTTTCCATAACCTTTTTCACTTACTACCAAAACGGTTTTTCCATTTTCCTCCTTATTGACACATATCATGCCAATCACTTCATCATTTTCACCATCAACGGTTATCCCATTTACACCTGTTGCACCACGGCCTGTTGGCCTTACTTTTTCTTCCGGAAATCGAATAGCCCTGCCGCTTTTCAATGCCATCATAATTTGATTGGAGCCATCTGTCATACAGGCTTCCAGCAACTCATCCCCTTCCATGATATTAATAGCATTGATTCCATTTTGTCGTGGCCTGCTGAATCCTTCCAATTTTGTTTTTTTAATAATCCCTTTACGAGTACATAGTATGATGAAATTATTTTCATTAAACGCTTTGTCTTCCAGGGATTTTACAGAAATAATTGCTTTTAC
Organism: uncultured Chitinophagaceae bacterium; assembly: GCA_964464835.1. Taxonomy (GTDB): domain Bacteria; phylum Bacteroidota; class Bacteroidia; order Chitinophagales; family Chitinophagaceae; genus JAFDXJ01. The sequence goes on from CAYXHX010000065.1 coordinate 8,069, forward strand.
ATTATCATCCTGTGGAATTTGCACAAGGTTCTGAATGGCACGCCCTTTACTTTGCTTTTCACCATCAGGGATTTCATATACCTTCATCCAAAAACATCTTCCCTTTTCTGTGAAAAATAATAAA
>CAYXHX010000065.1:8202-10597 GCA_964464835.1 uncultured Chitinophagaceae bacterium
GGAAGCTACAAATAAATGCTCTACAAAGTCTTCGTTTCTTGTTTTAGCTCCTATAGCTCCCCGCCCACCTCTTCGTTGTTGCCTGTACTCATCTGCGGAGGTTCTTTTTATGTAACCTAAATTTGAAATAGTTATCACTACATCTTCTTCCTCAATCAAATCTTCCATTTTCATTTCATCGGCGAGGTATTGAATTTCAGAACGGCGAGCATCACCAAATTTTTCTTTTACTTCTAAAAGTTCTTTCTTAATAAGATTGAATCGAAGCATCTGATCACTCAATAAAGCTTCAAGGCCTTTTATTTGCAACATGAGTTGTTCATATTCTTCTTTAATTTTTTCGCGTTCCATCCCGGTAAGGCGCTGAAGCCTCAATTCCAAAATAGCTTTTGCCTGTATTTCATCAATACCCCATCCAGCTTCAATTAAATTAATTTTTGCTACATCAGGAGTGGATGAAGCTCGTATCAAACTGATTACTTCATCCAGGTGATCAAGCGCAATTAAAAAACCCAATAAAATATGTGCCCTTTCTTTGGCTTTTTTCAATTCGAATTTTGCACGGCGGATAACCACTTCCATCCTGAATTCCACAAATTCTGAAATCAGGTCTTTGAGGTTTAAAATTTTTGGCCGGCCTTTTGTCAATGCTACATTGTTAATGCCGTAACTCGTTTGTAATTCTGTATATTTATAAAGTTTATTGATTACCACATTGGCAACGGCATCTCTTTTCAGGTCAATAACGATACGGGTGCCTTCGCGGTTATTACTTTCATTATTAATATGTGCGATACCATCAATGGTCTTATCATTTACCAATTGGCCAATCTTATCAGTTAATGAATCCCTATTAACCTGGTATGGCACTTCTGTAATAATTATTTGTTCCCTTCCACTTTTCTTTGTCTCAATATTTGTTTTTCCACGTAGTACTACCCTACCCCTTCCTGTCATTAATCCTGCCCGAACACCCTCCATACCATAAATAATCCCACCGGTTGGGAAATCCGGAGCCTTTACATATTTAATTAAGTCTTCTACCGTAATATCTTTATTATCAATGTATGCGATACATCCATCTACGACTTCTCCCAGGTTGTGCGGCATCATATTCGTAGCCATTCCCACTGCAATTCCGCTACTTCCATTAATCAACAATTGGGGAATCCTGGAGGGTAATACAGTAGGCTCTTCCAATGAATCATCAAAATTTAATTGCATGTCCACTGTATCTTTCTCAATATCTTCCAGCATAGCTTCAGCTAATTTCTCCAGCCTCACTTCTGTATAACGCATAGCTGCGGGCATGTCTCCATCCTGGTTGCCAAAGTTTCCCTGCCCATCTACCATTGTGTAACGAACTGTCCAATCTTGTGCCATCCTCACGAGTGTATCATATATAGAAGCATCACCATGTGGGTGGTATTTTCCCATCACTTCACCAACTATACGCGCAGATTTTTTATAGGGCCGGTTACTGTAATTACCAAGTTCCCGCATCCCAAATAATACGCGGCGATGTACTGGCTTGAAACCGTCACGTACATCAGGCAATGCACGGCCAACGATTACCGACATAGAATAATCTATGTATGCCGTTTTCATTTGATCTTCGATATTGATTTGAATTACCCTGTCTGAATCGTTTGTTTCGGGTGGGAGGTTTTGTTCTTCCATTATTGTTTTTTAGAAAAAATAGGATACCTTTTTGAAGGTGTGCAAATTTATGATATTGAAGCTACAATTCCGCATACTAAATAATCATTTATTAAATGATTTTCCACATTTTTATAAAAGGAAATTTTGTAAAAAAAATAAAAACATTCTTCCTTACCAAATTATCAAAAATCAACTTAGAACAATTGGTACGTTTATTGAATAAATATCGGGGAAATAACCATTTCTTTGCAATAAATTGCATAAAAAACCATTTATGTAAAGGGATGAAAAATAACCGGTAATATTTTTTCAACTCAATTTCACATCATGCAACAATACCAGCTATTAAGAGACAATAAGGAATCAGGGCCTTATACAGCAGCATCGCTTATAGAAAAAGGTTTGAAACCTTATGATTTGATTTGGGCAACAGGTAAAACGGCTGCCTGGCAATATCCAAGTGAGGTAAGTGAATTAAAAGCATTTGCTCCAATTGTAGAAGAACAACCCTTTGACCGGTTTTATAAAAAACCTCAAATTAAAGTTGTTGAATCAACACCTAAAATGCAAGAGCCCGTTCATGAAGTACAAGTGGCAACTGAAGAAACTTTTAATAAACCTGCTGAAAAACCGCGGATCCGCATTCGCGCAGACTGGAAAAGAATTGAATCGAAGCCTGTTGAAAAAATAGAACAACCCCGTGCTATAACTAAAGAAAAATTATTTCCTGTTA
>CAYXHX010000066.1:0-7263 GCA_964464835.1 uncultured Chitinophagaceae bacterium
AAATATTTGAAATGAAATTTTTATAATAAAAGTATGGCCACATTTGCTTTATACAATTTAAAAGGTGGTGTTGGAAAAACTGCCGCATCTGTAAACCTCGCATATCTTTCTGCTGCAGATGGAAATAAAACATTGGTATGGGATCTCGATCCGCAAGGTGCAGCTTCTTATTACCTGCGCGCTGAAACTTCCGGCAAGAATGAATTTAAAAAAATACTTTCAGGAAATATATCTGTACAGGAAACCATTAAGGAATCCATCTTTGAAAATTTATGGATCATCCCGGCAGATATGTCTTCGCGGCATGCAGATATTTTATTGGATGAGCAAAAACAAAGCAGGAAAAAATTAAAAGCATTTCTTCATGATTTAAAAGATTTTGATACCATTTTTATTGACTGCCCGCCGGGGCTTTCCATGTTGCATGAAAATGTTTTTAATGGTGTTGATTGGGTTTTAATGCCCAATATTCCTTCCACCTTATCTATTTTATCTTATGATAAAGTCATTGATTTTTTTGAAGAAAATGGCCTAGATACAGAAAAGATAAAATGTTTTTTCAGTATGGTGGACCACCGTAAGAATATGCACCATGAAGTGATGCAAAAATTTTATAAGGATACTGTTTTCTTCAAAAGTTATATTCCCTATTTGAGTGATGTGGAAAAAATGGGTACGCATCAGCAACCGGTTTTCGAATTTGCCAATAGCAGCTATGCAGCAGGATGTTATCGTGATCTGTGGAATGAAATAAAGAAAAAATGTGTATAGAAAATGTTTATTTTTAAAAAAAAAGGATTTACTTCATCATTAAAATTTAAAACATGGATAGAGAATTAGGATCTTGGTATAGCCCGGCGCTCGGGCAGGATATGCCCGTAGTTAGTTATGGCCATTCAGGCTTTTGCTTATTGCTTGTGCCTACTGCTGCCGCAGATTATTTGGAATATGAACGTTTCCTGATGATTGATGCATTAAAGCCCTACATTGATTCAGGCAAAATGCGTGTATTCAGTGTTAATAGTATCAACAATGAAAGTTGGTTGAACAATGAAATGCTACCGGAGCATAAAGCCATCCGCCATAATCAATTCAATGATTATATTTTCTTTGAAGTAGCGCCATACATCAGGAGCAAAGCCGGCGCAGATGCAATGATCTTTGTAAGTGGCGCATCTTTTGGCGCATTACATTCCATGAATCTTTTCTTAAAACGCCCCGATATAATTAATGGCGCAATCAGCATGAGTGGTGTGTATGACTTAACAGAATACACGAAAGGCTTTTGGGATGAACAAGTATATTTTAATAGCCCCATGCATTATATCCCTAATCTCGAAGACCCGTTTTTCCTCGATAAAATAAAAGCAAGCCCGCACATTCACATTTATACAGGTAGTGGTAATTATGAAGACCCGGAAGCCAATAGAAAATTCTCACAAGTACTAAATAATAAAGGCATTCATCATGATTTGGATATTTGGGGTACAGACATAGATCATGACTGGCCCACCTGGCGGGCAATGTTGCCATACATTATTGAAACAAAGTTTTAAATGAATGTAGCACAAAAAGCAACACTTGATTCATGGAAATTGGCAACTGCCAATTTCCTGCATAAAAGAGTTGTCCGGATTGTTGCGAAAACGTTGCTTGTATTAATTGGCGTAATCATTATTTTTTTAATTGCACTAAGTATTTACCTGAATACGCACCGTGCTGAAATAGTTGCTAAAGTAAAAACCGAACTCTCCAAAGCAGTGAATGGGGAGGTAGAAATAAAGGATATTGATTTATCCGTCATCCGGCATTTTCCCAATATTGGCATACAGGTAAAGGATATCCGTATCCTCGATTCCATGTATCATAAGCCTTTGCTGCATGCCGCTGAAATCTCCGCAGGTATTGGCATTTTCCAACTTTTAAAAAAAGATAAAACCATCAGTGAATTATCCGTCAGCAATGGTCTGTTTCATTTATTCACAATGCCAACCGGCTATACAAATGCCTACCTGCTTTCTTCAAAAAAGAAAACACAGGACAAGGCAGCATCGGGAAGTACTCATATAAATGAGATTAAGCTTGTGAATATTCATGCTTTGATAGAAGATGCCCCACGCAATAAAAAATATGAAGGTGTAGTAAATGCCATTTCTGCAAAAATGAAATATGATAATGAAACCTGGAAAATAAAACTTGATGAAGATATTCTTGTGAAAGGATTGGGCTTCAAACTTTCCAAAGGCATGTACCTGCAAAATTGTTTATTGCAGGCAGACAATTGGGAAATAAATTTTAATACTTTAAAAAAAGAATTGGTTTTCAATGATTCGAAAATTACCATTGATCAACAACCATTCACCTTGACGGGAAAATTTCATTTTGCAGATTCATCTTTTTTTGAAATAGATGCACACACGAAGAATATCCCTTTTGCGAATGCTACAAAAATCATCACAGAAAGGGGAATGAAAGCCATGTTGACATATTTTCGAACAGAAAGGATTAAAAATAAAATGCGGTTTACCAACCTCGAAAAACCGGTAGATGTGCATGCCACGCTGAAAGGGCCGCTGGCAGGCGGTGGCGAGCCATTGATTAATGTTGATCTCGTGTCGTTGAAAAATGTATTGACCACACCAATCACTTCATTTACCAATTGCAGTTTCACCGGGAATTATAATAATCATATCAGTGATACGATGGAGCAGGGGGATCCGAACTCCAACATCACTTTCAGGAAATTCAGCGCCAACTGGAACGGTTTAATTATTTCTACAGATTCAATTTTAATTCATAATTTAACGACACCATTTTTACAATTTGCATTTATTTCAAAATGCAGCCTGCCTGAATTGGACAGCAATCTTCAATTGTCTTCCATCAGGCTGACAAAAGGAAATGCTATCGTAAATATTAATTATGCCGGGCCGCTCATTCCCAATCCTTCCCTCCTGAATAATGTAGGCGCAGATATTATAGTAGAAAATGGAGAAGGCGAGTATATACCCAGGAATATATTATTCAGTAAATGCAATGGGAAAATAAGTATTTCAGAAAATAATTTAAGTATTCAAAAATTGGTCCTTGATATTCAGCAAAACCATTTTGAAATCAATGCAAGTGGTGAAAATGTAAACCGCATGGCATTGAAAAATTCCGGCAAAGCAACTTTTAGTTGTAATGTATTTTCACCTTCTATCAATGGAAATGATTTTATGCTTTTATTCGATGAAAAAAAATCAGTAAATCAAAGATCGAAAAAGAAATCCGGGTTAAATGCTACCGCTGCTAAAATTGATCACATATTAGTTAATGGAAATATGCAATTAAATTTTAGAGCCGGGCATATTACCTATCAGCATTTCACCGCAGATAATATGCAGGCCTCCATTCTTTTTGAAGCTGATAAATGGCAAATTCAAAATGCATCATTGCAACATGCAGGAGGTAGTTTTTCACTCTCTGCAATTTTTAATGGCCTTAAAAATGGCATACATGCTGCTTCTGCAAAATTCAAGCTCGATCATGTGGATGTGCGAAAAGTATTTACAGCTTTTGATAATTTTGGACAAAATGCAATAACGGCATCCACGATTCGTGGTTCATTAAATACCGATGGGAACATCCGTTTTCTTTTAAATAAAAAAGGTAAATTACAGGGCAATTCATTGAGTGGTACGGTGAATTTTTCTCTGAAAAATGGAGCGCTTATTCATTTTAAACCTTTTGAAAATATAAATAATATTGTTTTTAAAAACCGTGATTTTTCAGATGTTCAATTTGCAGAAATCAATAATACACTTAACATCAGCAAAGGAGAAGTACAAATAAAACGAATGGAAATTGCTTCTTCGGTATTGCAATTATATGTAGAAGGCCTGTATGATTTTAACCATAAAAATACAGATATCAGCATACAAGTACCATTGAATAATTTAAATAAATCTAAAAATGACACCCGTAAAGAGAAAAAAGGTATTGATGTGAAAACCGGAGCCAGCGTGTATTTGCGGGCAAAAAATGCAAGTGATGGCTCTGTAAAGTTTGGCCTGGATGTATTTCGGAAATTGCGAAAAAATAAAAACTGATTTTTCACCTAAATGATATGTTTATGAAAAAATTATTTTTTGCGGTTTGTATTTTAGTATGTGCATGTACAAATCATACACCTGAAAACGGTATGCTTGTTAAAGATTTTTTTGCACCACAAGACACGGGTTTGCAAACAGCCGGAATAAAAATGATTCCCATCTCAACACCGGTTGGCGATTTTCATGTGTGGACAAAAAGTATTGGAAATAACCCGCGCATCAAAGTATTGTTACTGCATGGCGGCCCGGCAATGACACACGAATACATGGAATGCTTTGAAAGTTTTTTTCCTCGGGAAGGTTTTGAAATTATTGAATATGACCAACTCGGTTCCTATTATTCCGATCAGCCTACGGACAGCAGTTTGTGGACGGTTGATCGTTTTGTAAATGAAGTGGAGCAAGTACGCTCTCAACTTGGATTGACAAAAGATAATTTTTATATTCTCGGCAACTCATGGGGCGGTATTTTAGGAATGGAATATGTATTGAAGTACCCGGATAATGCCAAGGCTTTGATTGTTTCCAATATGATGGCAAGCGGGCCGGACTATGGAAAATATAATCTTGAGTTGCAAAAGCAAATGGATAAGACAACTGTTGACAGCATTATGCTTTTACAAAAAACAGGTCAAACGGATAACCCGCGATATGAAGCCTTGCTTGATGGCTATTATCATCAGCATCTTTGCCGCTTAGATCCTTTTCCGGACCCCGTTTTGAGAAGCTTTAAACACATGAACCCAATCATTTATACGATGATGCAAGGCCCGAGTGAATTTGGTATTTCCGGCAGGTTGGCAAATTGGGATATTAAAGACAGGTTGAAAGAAATTAAAATTCCCACACTCATGATTGGAGCAAAATATGATACCATGGATCCTGAATATATGAAATGGATGAGTACACAAGTGCAGCATGGACGTTATTTATATTGTCCCAATGGAAGCCACCTGGCCATGTGGGATGACCAGGGAAATTATTATCCAGGTATCATTCAATTTATTAAAGATGTGGATGGCGGAAATTTTGTAGAGTAAAAAGAAACAGAAAAAAAGTGGTCTCACCAAGAATCGAACTTGGATCTAGAGTTTAGGAAACTCCTATTCTATCCATTGAACTATGAGACCATAGAGCCTGTTGTATATATATTTCTGTAAAAAGCAGGCGCAAATGTAAGGACAAAATCGCAAATAAAAATTCAACCATTATCTTTGCAGCCCTGAATAAAAAATGCATTCATTTTTTAGCGGGTAAATTTTAAAATATTTGTAAATGAAAATTTATAACCTCATCATAAAATACCGGTTTTGGTTGAGTCTTGTGGCACTTGCATTAGCAGTATTTGTAAATATTTACAGTGGATTTTGGCCTGCCTTCATATTATATTTTATTGCTTTGATTGGTATTGCCAGCCATTTTTTTATCGGCCCAATGCGTTTGATTCAAAAACCCATGGAAGAAGGCAATGTGGAAGAAGTGGAAAAAATCATGAAATCCATTTGGTTCCCGGGATTGTTGTATAAACCCATTCGCTCCACCTATTACACGTTGCAGGGAAATATTTCCATGATGAAAGAAGATTTTGACTCCGCTGAAAAGCATTTGAAAAAAAGTTCTTCCCTTGGCGCTGCAATGCCTGAAGCGGAAGGCGCCAATAAATTGCAACTCGGCATGATGGCTTTACAAAAAGGCGATTTTAAAAGTGGCGAATCGTACATGCGTGCTGCAATCCGCCTTGGCATACCCGATAAAGAAAGTGAAGCCGTAGCTTACCTCAGCATGTGCCAGATATTCATGAATAAAAGAGAATTCCGTGCTGCAAAAGATTTTTTTAGAAAAGCCAAAGCCTGCAAACCCACTACCAAGCAGGTGGTGGACCAGATCAAGGATATTGAAAAATATATATCGAGAATGCCGGGTTAGCCTCAAAAATGAATTGGATAAAAATATCCTGATTTTTTATTGCAAATATTCATGAAAAAAAAATGGCACCATGCTTCAGGTATGTGTACATTTTTAAATTAAATTTCTTTCTTCAAACAGTATCTTTGAAGAATGGCAAATAAGCAACAACAGGAAGAAAAATTCCTGGAAATTTATCATAGTTTAAATGAAGAGCAAAAGCTTGCAGTTGATACCATTGAAGGGCCGGTGCTCGTTATAGCCGGCCCGGGAACGGGAAAAACACAAATCCTTTCGGCACGCATCGGAAAAATTTTATTGGAAACCGATACGGCTCCGCAAAATATTCTTTGCCTCACATTTACCGATGCCGGTGTAGTGGCTATGCGCAAAAGATTGATCAGCTTTATGGGCAGCGATGCCTATAAAGTGCAGGTACATACATTCCATTCTTTTTGCAATATGGTGCTCCAGGAAAATGCACGGTATTTTAATAAAAAAGAAATTGATCCATTAAGCGACCTCGAAAAGATTGAGGTTATGCAACAACTGATTGATGGTTTTGAAAATGACAATTCCCTAAAGCGATTTAAAGGTTCGATTTACTTTGACATTAATAATCTTGCACAATTATTTTCTGCTATAAAAAGAGAAAACTGGACAGTAGAAACCTTGTTGCAACAAATAGATGATTATTCCCAAAACATCATTCCGGAAACGGAAGGCTTTTACAACAAGAGAAAAAAAGCCAAAGGTGAATTTGAACTAACACAAAAAGGAAAAGACGAAATAGATAGAATGAGAAGATTGAAAGATGCTGTTCACTCATTTAAAAAATACCAGGAAATATTATTTGAGAAAAAACGATATGATTATGACGATATGATCAATTGGGCCATCCGTTTATTTGAAGAACATCCAGAAGTATTGTTGAATTACCAGGAACGTTTTCAATATATCCTTGTGGATGAATACCAGGATAGCAGCGGTTCACAAAATAAAATCGTAGAATTGCTAATCAGTTTCTGGCAGGATGAAAAACCAAATATTTTCGTAGTAGGGGATGATGATCAAAGCATTTATAAATTCCAGGGAGCAAACCTGAAAAACCTGCAATCATTTTTAAAAACTTTTGATAAGGATTTACTGAAAATTGTACTTACCAAAAATTACAGGAGTGTGCAACCGGTTTTGGATGCTGCCAAAAATCTGGTGGAAAATAATGAAGAGCGTTTGGTAAAACTATTGCCCGGCCTTTCAAAAG
>CAYXHX010000066.1:7273-10517 GCA_964464835.1 uncultured Chitinophagaceae bacterium
TTTGCCGCGCATCCGGATCTTGCCGCATTGAATATTCACCCTGTTGTGCGTGAGTATACAAATGAATTTGAAGAGAATGCACATATCGCAGGTACACTTAAAAAATTAATTGATAATGGCGTTTCTCCTTCTGAAATTGCTGTCATCTATCGCGAGCATAGGATTGGTAATGAGCTGATCAAATTTTTGCAAATGTTGCAAATACCTTTTTATGCAAAGCGTTCCATCAATTTATTGGATGATGTTTTTATAAAAAAAATAGTAAACATCATGCGCTACATTGTTGCAGAACAAGAAGAGCCTTTCAGTGGTGAAGAATATTTATTTGAGATATTGCACTATGATTTTTTCAATATCAAACCATTCCGCATTGCAGTTATAAGTAATGAAATTGCGGCAATGCGGGGAAAAACTGCAAAAGAAAAATCATTGCGGGGTTTCCTTCAACAATTAAAACAGGATAATGATGAAAAATTATTTTCAGAAAATGAACCGGATTTCCCACTAATAAGAGTTGCAGGAATTATCGAATCATTGCAGGCGGAAATGAACAATAATAGTTTGCTCGGTTGGTTTGATTTTATGATCAATGAAACAGGCATACTTGAATTCATTCTCAACAACCCGGAAAAATTCTGGTTGATGAAAAAACTCACCGGCTTTTTTGATTACCTCAAAGATGCAGCACATCGAAACCCCGAAATGCCTTTGAAAGCATTTATGGAACAAGTTGACTTGCATATTCAAAATAAATTACCGATTGACCTTGTGCAACAACTTGGCGATACGGCAGGTATCCATTTATTAACGGCACATGGAAGCAAAGGCCTTGAATTTGAGTACGTGTTTTTAATGGCCGCTACTACAGATTTTTGGGAAGGCAAACGCAATCCTAACAAAGGGTTTAAACTTCCATCCAATGTATTAGAACAGGAAAAGGAAATAGAAAAAGTGGAAGAATTGCGCCGCTTGTTTTTTGTATCTATCACAAGAGCAAAAAAATACTTATTCATTTCCTACCCACAATACAGGAATGACGGAAAGGAAAACCTGCGCTCACAATTCATTACTGAAACAGAAATTACAAATCATTTACCGGAAGAAAAAGTGATGCTTTCTGATGAAGAAAAATTGCAATTCGCTGCCCTGCGATTTGGCCTTATTCAAAAACCGGTACTTGAAAAATTGGAAGCAGAATACATTGACGGTTTATTGGAAAACTTTACCATGAACGTTTCCGCGCTGAATAATTTTTTGGAATGTCCTTTGAAATTTTATTACAATACACTTATCCGGGTTCCATCTGCTAAAAATGAAGCCATGCAATTCGGAAGCGCTGTTCATGCTGCACTGAATGATTTTTTTGTGAAAATGATGAATGAAAATCATATATATCCAACAAAAGAATTTTTAATTCAACGCTTTCAATATGACTTACAGCGAAACCGGGAAGTTTTCACTCATAAAAGCTTTCTGAATTTACTTGAATATGGGAAAAATATTTTGGAAAAATATTTTGATCATTATTATTCAATTCCACCGAAGAATGAATTTATACTTACTGAATATCCTTTAAACAAAGTGGTCATCAATAATGTGCCTTTGAAAGGGTTTGCGGATAAAATCCAATTTTGGAAAAATGATATTATCATTACAGATTTTAAAACCGGCAATTTTTCAAAAGCAAAATTGCGCGGGGAATTTGATTTGCCCGGTAGCCAGAAAGTACCGCAGGGCGGAAATTACTGGCGACAAGCCGTATTTTATAAAATCCTTGCAGAAAATCTTCCGGGGAAAAATTGGAATGTGTTGGAAATTCAATTTGATTTTGTAGAAATCAATGATAAGGATCAATTCGATTTGAAGAAATTATTTATTACACAAGATCAAATAGAAGCAGTGAAAACTCAAATAACAGAGGCCTGGGATAAAATTCAAAAGCATAAATTTTATGAAGGTTGTGGCAAACCGGATTGTCATTGGTGCAGTTTTATAAAAGACCATCAATTATTTAGTTCTCTCATTGAAGAAGAACCCGAAGAAGAACAAGTGGATTTTTAATACTTCATAACAAGATCAAACGCAGAAAGAAATTATGTTTGCATTAAGTTTGCCCCGCATTTATGAATAAAAAATTTTTGCTTGTTTTTTTTGCTGCTGCTTTTATCGCATGGATTATTGGCTTAAGTAGTTGCGCAAATATTATTCCGCCAACAGGCGGCCCAAAAGATACATTGGCCCCGGTATTGATAAGTGCAGCGCCTTCAGATTCCTCCTTGCATTTTACAACAAAAAAAATCACGCTCAACTTTGACGAATTTGTACAACTCAGCAGCAATTTTGGAGATGAAATTGTAGTATCACCCTATCCATTATTGCCTCCATTATTCGAAGCAAGATTAAAAACCATTACGATTAAATTGCGGGACACTTTAAAACCAAATACCACATACTCCATTGATTTTGGCAAGGCCATACAGGATGTGAATGAGGCCAATGCAATTAAAAATTTTGATTATGTTTTCTCTACTGGAAATTATATTGCCAATGGAACACTTTCTGGAAAAGTGATCCTTGCAGAAACCGGGGAAACTGACAGTACATTGATTGTGGTGTTGCATCGCAATTTGAATGACAGTGCCATTAAAAAATTAAGGCCGGATTATTTTGCAAAACTAAATGGCAGTGGAAATTTTTCATTTCAACATTTACCCAATGATCAATTTGACGTGTATGTTTTACCCAATGATTACTCAAAAAAATATGATGACAGCACAAAAATATTTGCTTTTTTAAATGAACCGGTACATGTTGACAGTATTCCCAAAAGTATTACCCTGTATGCTTTCCAGGAATTTAAGCAAAAAGAAAAACCGGTGGCAACCGAACCAAAAAAAACCAAAAAAAATACTGAACCGGAAGTTTTAAAAATTTCATTTTCCACAAGTGGGGTACAAGATATTCTTACTCCTTTGTCCATTTTTGTAAACAGGAAAGTTGCTGAATTTGATGCTGCGAAAATTGCTTTATCCGATACAAATTTCAAAACTATACCCGTGCATTGGGAAGCCGATACTTCCGGTCGTCAATTTACAATGCAGTATTCCTGGATTCCCGGGAGAGATTATGTTCTAGTAGTAGAGAAAGAAGCATTTAAAGACAGTGCAGGCATAATGCCGATAGAAAATGATACACTTGAATTCAGGACAAAACCGGTAGAAGATTATGGCAATTTATTTTTTTG
>CAYXHX010000067.1:0-5063 GCA_964464835.1 uncultured Chitinophagaceae bacterium
AACCTTGTACAAAGCAAGGATTACGTCAATACATATCCATTGTACAGCAAGAAATTTTTAGAAGTAACAGACATGACGAAGATGGAAAAGATGCTTCAAGCCTTTACAGAAAAATTAGGCGCTATTGACAATTTTCGATTAGATCATTGGGAAACACAGGTTGTTACAGGAACAAATCCAAGTTCAAATTATGCGTTGTATTTTGTAGTTAGCCGCCGAAAATTTTCATCAAGAGAAACATTTATTTTGACAAAAGAAGAAGGGGAAATAAAAATTAACGGGTATCAAGTTGATTCAGAAGGATTTTCGATGGATGAAAAAAAATAAAAAATAAATTTATTATTCATAGTTCCGTGTGCCACGAAATTTGTCAATAAAAAAACCATTTTATAAAAATATGAAAACCGCAATGCCCCTCTCCCATACGCGAGGCAATGTGAAGGAGACATAGCGGCGAAAGGCTGGTTGAAAATAGGTTGTTCGTAGAGGAAATCAAGTTACATGATTTTAATTTACTTATTTTTGTAAAATATTTCCTTGTACAATGGGCATAAAAAATTTCTGCAATAAACAATGTACAATACATGTTCTTAAAAATTTGGCTATTATAAGCTTTCTTTTTTTTGGTTTCTTTCATGAGGGGATTGCCCAGTCGCCTGTCATCAACTATCCTGTTCCTAAGAATCTGCCTCCGGTTACGAAACAGAAAATAAAGCCTGTTTCGAACAACAAAAATTTGAAAATTTCTATAAAAGATGTTACCAGTGAATTGAGCGCCTATTATTCGTTATTGAATTTTGCGGATCAGGGTTCAAAAAATTTTGAATCACATGATCCCTCTAATTTATATTGGGAGCTTACAAAATGGCAATCAAACGAAATCAGTGATCAACCCGGTTCAAAAAACTGGAGTAAAAAGCTGTTGTGGAGAAAAATCCCGGAGACTGCTGTCTATGGCAAATGGGAAATTTCATTACTTCCATTCCCGCCGGATGATGATATAAAATTTACCGGTGTAATACGGAGCGGAGTAGTTGAAACCAAGGGTACAGATTCATTATTTTTTATACTTAATTATACCGATGTTGAGGATAAAAAATTAATAATCAAACTGGATGCCTATAATAACACCGGAAAGCTGATTCCAAAGAACGCTAAGGTTCCCGGTATTCAACAACAGCAGCCACAGGAAAAATCAATTTACAAGGATATTAAAATGGATAGTTCAATGCTTTCTGGTTTTTTTTATAATATTGATGAACCAAGGAAATTTTATATCCGCATTGTCCCACTGGACGAAATAAAAATGCCTTTAAGAAAAATTTCAAACGATATCATCGTGCAGGAAGAGCGGAATAAGGCCTGGAAACAACCTCCGCTTGCTTTAAACAATGATTATGTCATCACGAATATAAAATATGTGCCTGTACAATTTCCCAATATTAATTATCAAAACTGCGCCATCGTTACAGGATATAATGAAGCTGAAATTCCTCCTAATCTTTCTCAGTTATTTAAAGAAAATTATCCAATTGGCGCAACTATCTGTCCAACACCGGCCAAAGACAAAGCCTGGTATGAGAAGGTATTTAACAGCCCTGTAGATTTTGTGAAAACTACCATTGAAGGCGCTGCCAATTTCTACAATGAAACCAAAAATTATTTTAAGGGAAAGTTTAAAGACTTTGCCTGCAGTGCTGTTCAGGGTACTCCTGAAACAGTTTCAGATGCTTGCGAAACCCTTATGGGTGCTGCATTTGATTATGGCATGGTAGCCGTAGGTATACCTCCTGCACTTCCAACGTCTGAAGATCTTACTAAAATGGCTGAAGGCCAAATAGTGGAATTGGCTTGTGATAAAATTGAAAACGAAACAGGCATGCCTATACCTGAAGTTGCCAGGGAACAAATACGCAACCAGGTGCATGATTATTTAACCCAACAATCGGGTAAAGGAACAATAAATAGCGGCAGATATGTCAACTTTAAAGCCCATCCATTAGGCCAGTTTCAAACAGCATATTTACAGGTGGAGGTAACCCGGGTTTCTAAAAACAGTTCCGTTACAGGTATAGTAAATTTTGAAGTGAGTGATTATACTTCCCGTACTATTAAAGTATATGATGTTGTAAAGAAGAAAAGTGACCCACTAAATGTTAACTGCAATTTGTATGAGCAAACTTATGGATATGTGCCCTACCTGGAAAATGTAGGTGATAAAACCACTGTGTACATTATATTGAAACCTCAGGATAGCTATGTGCATTATGATGAGGTTTTCCCCAATAAAATAAAAAGTATAGATCCTTTCCCACTTACAGCACAGGACTACCCACTCAATCCCACCTATGAAGGAAATGCAAATACAAGTGGGTTTCAAACCTTAGTTGGTGAAGGAAGTATGACCAGATTTAATTTTGGATTAAAAAAGACGGATGCTGTTAATGTAGTTTTTAGTGTTCAATAAAAAGTAATGTATGTGCCCTTCCAGGAATTGATTCAAAAGGCACAAATTCCTTCCCGGAAACTTCTTCTCTCAATGTTTCCTTTGAATGTAAACTTATGAGCTTGCGACATTGCAGAAAAATTAGTGCAAAGCTTTCAAGGCTTTGAAAACGGGCATTCACTTCAATGTGAAAATTGCGAAACAATACTAGCAACTCATTTTACTTAAAGCTTGAATGTTCATCAATCGGCCTGGATAATTGACCGGGCGACAAATTTGTTTTCTCCGCAAAATCACCTCCGAATTTTTATTTAGGAGAGAAGATCATTGCGGAGATCGGTGTTCAATTGATTTTTATTAATTTTCATTTCATATTGAAAGGAACCATTTAAAAAAATTGAAATCCATAATGTCTCATTCCCACACGAGGCAATGTGAAGGATGCATTGCGGCGAAGGAAAGATATTTTAAAGCCTGAAACCTTCAATCATTTTTATAAAAAACCATTTTAGTTTAAAAGTATTACACAATAGCACTTTTACCCCACAAAAAAAACCGGGATTTCGCCCGGTTTTTTTCGACTTTTATTTTTTAAAAAATTTTATTTCCTCCCCGCAAACCTGCTGAGTAGTTTTAAAATTTCTATATACAACCACACAATTGTTACAAGCAACCCGAATGCACCATACCATTCCATAAACTTGGGCGCTCCGCCTGTTGCGCCGCGCTCAATCATATCAAAATCCAATAAAAGATTCAATGCTGCAATAGCTACTATGAATAATGATATCCCTATCCCCAATAAACTTGAATCATACGCAAATCCAACATTTACATGAAAAAAACCCAATACCATAGTAATGATGTAAAAAAGTAAAATACCTACAGTGGCGGAGATAATTACAGAACGTAATTTATCGGTGACTTTAATAATCCTGAAATTATACAACAGGAACATGCCGATAGAAACAGCAAATGTGAGCCCTACTGCCTGCATGATGAGGCCCGGGTATTTTTCGGCAAACATGGCATTAAATATCACAGAAATACCACCCAAAAAGAAGCCTTCAAGAATGGCATATAAAGGCGCTAAAAATGGCGCCCACGTTGGCTTAAAGGAAATAGCAATCGCAACGATCAAGCCGCCAAAAATACCTGCCATCATTAACGTATTCATCGTAGAATCTGCAAGCTGTGCATGCAGGTTCCAGGTATAGGCAGCTGCTCCCACTACGAGTAAAAGCAATAACCCGAATTTGTTGATGGCGCCACGCACCGTCATCGTTTCAGTACCGATAGCTTGTATATTCCCATCCGCACGGTTCCACATTTTTTCAGTGAGCGTAGGGTTAGATGATTTAAATATTGACATAACAATTATTGTTTTTAATGAAAATTAAAAGTACGATTATTTTGATTGCTGAATGTTTTTTACCCCGGGATAATGATCGAGTGTTTCAAACACATATCTCGGGTCTTTCTTTAAAGTGGATACAAATTTAATCAATGAATCCGTATAATTTGGTTTGGCAAACATGCGGTCATGCGCTAATATCACTACATTATTGGGTGTGTTTACGGCAATGCGGTTTTCGTATGCATCATTCACTTCTTTCAACATCTGATCCACACTTTGTACCGGCACAGATCCACCCTGGTTTTTAAAACGCCATTCGATATCCCAGCCAAATACATTGTATCCGAGTGAGTCAAGCCTTTCACATACAGCACGAACAGATTTTGCACTCTTTACCTGGTGGTCATTTACCCACGCACTGTTTCCCGGTAAGCGGATAATTTTTACAGGCACTTTAAACATTTCCTGTGTTTTCAAAAAATCATTCA
This sequence comes from uncultured Chitinophagaceae bacterium, assembly GCA_964464835.1. Taxonomy (GTDB): domain Bacteria; phylum Bacteroidota; class Bacteroidia; order Chitinophagales; family Chitinophagaceae; genus JAFDXJ01. The sequence goes on from CAYXHX010000067.1 coordinate 4,292, forward strand.
CGGCGCTATCGGGATGCGTATAAAATGTAGTGTACTTATCGCGGAATGCATGAGAGTAGCTATGATTGGCCAATAAAAATTGCGGGTAACTATTTCTTATAGAATCCACGATTGCCATCCTGCTGCCATCAAAAGCATGCATGCCCACCATAAAAAAAGTTGCTTTCACACCAAGGTCTTCAAATACTTTTTTACAAATATTTGTTCCGGGAGGCTGAGGGCCGTCATCCCAGGTTAAATATATATATCGTTTGGAAGGATCATAGGTAAATGGGGCGCTGATGAAGCCTCCATTTGCTACAAAAATTGAATCTGCTTTTTTCTTTGCAGCGATTGAATCTTCCTGAGGTGTTGGTTTTTTTTCCCCGCTATTGCAGGATATGATGAAAAAAGAAAAAGCAAATAAAAATACCGATAATGGATTTGAAAAAAATGCAAACTTTTTTTGAAACATGAATTTAATTTTTTTAACCTGCAAATATAAACCTACATATTTTGATGCGGCCAAAACAACTTTGTTATTAAATGATTTTTAACGCTTCAAAAAAAAACATTCCTGTATATCCATTTTTATTTATACTGTAACTTTGCTTACTCCATATTTTTTACCAGATATCTTTTCTACATGAATACAAGTGAAACCATTCTTAAAAATGTTGTTATAAAATTTGCAGGCGATAGTGGCGATGGCATGCAATTTACCGGCTCTCAATTTACCGAAAATACAGCCCTCATGGGTATTGACCTCGCTACCTTCCCGGATTTCCCGGCG
>CAYXHX010000067.1:5073-9277 GCA_964464835.1 uncultured Chitinophagaceae bacterium
CATCCGCGCTCCATTAGGCACTGTTCCCGGTGTTAGTGGTTTCCAGTTGCGTTTTTCTTCGGACCCTGTATATACGCCCGGTGATTTATGTGATGTATTGGTAGCTATGAATGCTGCTGCACTAAAAGTAAATTTGCGGGGCTTAAAATATGGCGCAAAAATTATTGCCAATAAAGATGGCTTTGATGCAAAAAATTTGCGTTTGGCAAAATATCCTGATGGCGTTAATCCTTTGGAAGACGGTAGCCTTGATGGTTATGAAGTAATTGAAATGGATGTAACACGTATGACAAGAGAAGCGCTGAAAGATTTTACAACATTAGGGACAAAAGAAAAAGACCGTGCAAAAAACATGTTTGTACTTGGCTTTTTATATTGGATGTACAACAGGGATTTGGATAATACCATCCGTTTCATTCAACAAAAATTTAAAAACAAACCGGATATTTTAGAAAGTAATTTAGCAGTTTTAAAAGCCGGATATTTTTATGGGGATACTACAGAAACATTTACCTCCCGCTATAAAGTAGAGAAGGCAAAATTACCTCCCGGGAAATACCGGAGCATCATGGGTAACCAGGCATTGGTATATGGCTTGATTGCTGCTTCACAAAAAAGTGGCTTGCCTATTTTCCTTGGAACGTATCCCATCACCCCGGCATCCGATATTTTACATGAATTGAGTAAAAATAAATCTTTCGGCATTCGTACTTTCCAGGCCGAAGATGAAATTGCAGGTATCTCTGCAGCTATCGGTGCAGCTTATGGGGGAAGCCTTGGAGTGACAACTACTTCCGGCCCGGGCTTAGCGTTGAAATCAGAAGCTTTAGGGCTTGCGGTAATGCTTGAAATACCATTATTGGTAATAGATGTTCAGCGCGGCGGGCCTTCGACAGGCTTACCTACTAAAACTGAACAAAGCGATTTGCTCCAGGCATATTATGGAAGAAATGGAGAATGCCCCTTGCCTGTGCTTGCATCATCTACACCGAGTGATTGCTTTCATGCAGTTTTTGAAGCAGTTCGAATTGCCGTGCAACACATGACGCCTGTTATTCTTTTAAGTGATGGCTATATTGCCAATGGTGCGGAACCATGGCGTTTTCCGCAAACCAAAGATCTCCCGGAAATTGAAGTGCATTTTCAAAAAGAATTGATCGAAGGCCAGGAAAAATATTTACCTTATTTGCGCGATTTGAAAATGGTAAGAAAATGGGTAGTACCCGGTACTCCGGGCCTGGAACATCGGATTGGTGGTTTGGAAAAAGAAGATGTAACCGGCAATGTGAGTTATGATCCCGATAATCATCAGCACATGGTAAAAACCCGCCAGGCCAAGGTAGATCAAATCGCTCATTTTATTCCGCTTCAAACACTGGATAGCGGGCCGGAGAAAGGAAAAGTTTTGATGCTCGGATGGGGAAGTACGTATGGCGCTATTAAAAGCGCCGCACTTGAATTACAGGGAGAAGGCCATGCCGTAAGCCATGCGCATCTACGTTACCTTCGCCCCTTCCCATCGAACCTTGGTGATATTTTGAAAAATTTTGAACACGTGTTGATTCCTGAAATCAATAATGGGCAGTTGATCAAAATTATCCGCGATCAATTCTTAATTGATGCGAAAGGGTATCATAAAATTATGGGGATTCCTATTACGCGTACAGAGTTGGTGCAGGAAATAAAAAAACTGCTTTGAGTACATCTTTATAAATGCCGTGATAACATTATCCGATTTTCACCTTGGCTGAATTTTTTTTGAACAATGAATAATCCAACGAAAATTTACCCGGCCCTGTGAAAATAATGGCGATGAATGCGGATAAATATAAAAAGATCAATTCCATGTCTTCAAAGCCATCTTTGTTAAATACTGCATGTACCAATAGAATTACACAAAAATTAAAAGTGAGGATCATAGCGGCATATCTTGTAAATAAACCAATAATCAACAATATGGTGCAAACCCCTTCTGCAAATGCCACCAAATAAAACGATAGTTCTGTGCCGAGGCCAATCGGGTCGCCAAACTGGATTTCCTGACCTGAAAACACCTTCACCAATTTCCCAAATCCGTGCCCGTATATAAGGACCAAACCAAATGCAACCCGAAGTATGAAAATGCCAAAATCCTTACCGGGTTTTGAATCTCCTGCCAGGAAATTTTTGTTCCACTCTTTTGATAATAACTTCATTTTTTAAAAATTTATTTGCAGTATGAATTGTAAAAATATTGCGTGCAAAGATCGGGAATTCATTCAGAACATACATGCTATTAACGTTGTATTAATGCTTCATCCGGTGTATGTAACCCATATAAAAAAACTACTTAGAATTATCCCGGGGTGTTTTACTTTTTAATCAATTTTGATAAGGAATTGTTGCTGCATTAAAGCATGTATTCTTTAAAATCTTTAAGTGGTTCATCAAAACCAGGCTTTAATAAAAAGATGTCCTTAGCACTACCAACTTTCGCTTTATTGAATGTTGGTTTTCTTTTTTATTTTTTGATTTTAGAGTTTGAATATTGCATTTTTCAATCATAGTTGTACGACTAAATTTTATCATGTTGGGCTAAAGCCCATTCTGAGGTTTTTATGCCCCGCCCTTAATTAAGGGCGGATAACAAGATTCAAGCTCAATGCCAATGGGCTTTAGCCCAACTTATCCGGGCAGTATTGTTTTTCAATAATAGTTCCTTCCTGCTTTTACTATTTACATGAAAAATGAACATTTGGTATTTGCATCAAAGAATAAACTCTTTTTATGATAGTGTGATTTACAGAACCATTTTATTGTTGCGAAACATAATAACGAACCCCTGCTTAAAAAATTGATAACAATAACACCGTTTCCACTCATCTCCCATCTTTAATTTATCTTTGCAAAAAATTTTTATGAGCCGGAAAGGGAAAGTGATGGTGGCAATGAGTGGCGGTATTGATAGTACCGTAGCTGCACTCATGCTGCATCATGAAGGATATGATGTAGTGGGCATTACTATGAAAACGTGGGATTATGCAAGCAGTGGCGGTGGTAAAAAAGAAACCGGATGCTGTAATATTGATAGTTTCCAGGATGCGCGGCAAGCCGCTGTACATCACGGTTTCCCACATTATATACTCGATATTCGCGAAGAGTTTGGTGATTTTGTAATTGAAAATTTTGTAGAAGAATATATTGCAGGCCGCACTCCAAATCCCTGTGTAATGTGTAATACACATATCAAATGGCGTGCATTACTCAAGCGTGCCAATGCATTGGATTGCGATTTTATTGCAACCGGGCATTATGCTTCTGTTTACCGCCATTCCAATGACCGCATGGTGATTAAAAAAGGCATTGATGAAACCAAAGATCAAAGCTATGTGCTTTGGGGCCTAAGCCAGGAATTACTCAATCGAACCATCATGCCACTCGGGCAATACCGAAAAACAGAAATACGCCAAATGGCGCTTGATATGGGCTATGAAGACCTTGCTAAAAAAAGTGAGAGTTATGAAATTTGTTTTGTGCCGGATAATGATTACCGTGGTTTTCTCAAACGCCGCGTAGAAGGCCTTGAAGAAAGAGTTTCCGGCGGTTGGTTTGTAAATAAAAATGGAGAAAAATTGGGGAAACATAAAGGCTATCCTTTTTATACAATCGGCCAGCGCAAAGGTTTGGAAATTGCTTTGGGAAAACCCGCTTATGTTACTTCTATTGACCCTGAAACAAATACCGTTGTTTTGGGCGATGAAGCCGACCTTGATGAAAATGAAATGCTTGTTTCCAAAATCAATTGGATGAAGTATGACGCTATTACACCTGGAATGGAAGCCGCCACAAAAATCCGGTATAAAACCCCGGCTGCACTGAGTAATTTATACCCTGCAGAAACCGGCATCAATGTAAGCTTTTATGAAAATATTAAAAGCATTGCCCCGGGCCAAAGTGCCGTTTTTTATGAAGGTGATGATGTGATTGGGGGAGGTGTTATTCAACGAGGGCAATTAATAAAATAAAAATTCAGGCTTAATTTAATTGTAAAAAAATATACGTTTGTATCAAAATTTTCGTTTCAAATATTATTATCTTTTTTAATTTCAGGTAATAAGTTACAGGGTATAACAAATCGTTTTATTTCAAGTTTGCAAAGAATTATCTCAAGAGATAAATAAATCTTAAATTTGGTTAAACAATTTTATGACCAGGGAAGCAATTA
>CAYXHX010000067.1:9287-10365 GCA_964464835.1 uncultured Chitinophagaceae bacterium
GCCTGATGAAAAAATGATGGAGATTTCTGATTTCGCGGATTTTATTATTAAGCGTTATGAAGATATTTTATTAACGGACGAAATACAAAAACTTGCAACAAACAGCCAGTCATTTGACTTTCTCAATGATGAAGAGGAAATTTATTCAATGGAGGATCTAAAGGAAAAATTTAATGCCTAAAGGAGATATAGTACTAATTACTTTTCCATTTACCAATCTCAGTGGGAGTAAGTTAAGGCCAGCAATAATTCTCGCAAGTTCCAACCTGGACTTGACAGTTTGTTTTATTACTACACAACTTGGATGGCAAGAGACTACAGATGTTTTACTTTTTCCAAACAATGAAAATCGGCTTAAAATGAATTCACTAATAAGAACCAGTAAAATTGCAACGCTTGACAAATTATTGGCTCAAGGCCTCTTAGGAAAATTGACTAAACAAGAACAACAAGATCTTGATGACAAACTCAAAATTTTGTTTCAATTAAATTAATTAAAAATATTAGCATGAAAAGCATTTTGGGAATAGTTGTGAAAGACTGGCACTATAATTTTTGTTCAATTGGAAAGTATAGGATAGCATTCATTAAAATATGAATTGTAATACTTTACAAACTTCAATTCATCGGAATAAAACATATGAAAAAAAATATTCTAATTATACTCTTTTTCTCTCAATCACTTCTTTGGCTGAGTTGTGCCAAACAGTCTGAAACATTGCCCCTGCCTGCACTTACCGATTTTTATCCATTAGCAGTTGGGCATTCATTGGTGTACAGGTTGGATTCTACTTCGCTTACTTCATTCGGGCAGGCGCTCGAAGTGCATAGTTATCATTTGAAGGATAGTATTGCAGATACGGTTTTAGATAACCAGGGCAGGCTTTCTTACCGCGTTTTTCGTTTTATTACAGACACGATGGAGCTTACCGGCTGGCAGCCGTTATCCACTTATTACATTACACCCACACAAAATACCCTTGAAGTGGTAGATGATCATAACCTGCGTTTTATAAAGCTGAAAGAGCCATTGCGGGAGGGTTTTAGTTGGAAAGGGAATTCATATATTGATACACGT
>CAYXHX010000068.1:0-3813 GCA_964464835.1 uncultured Chitinophagaceae bacterium
ATGCTGTTGTCTAATATGTACACCAATTGATTGCGTAAAAATTAGATCAATCTACAAAATATTTTTCCCATATCATCCAACACTGTTTTAAATTTGCCTCAATATATTTTATGAAAGTAGCAGTAGTAGGCGCCACGGGCCTCGTGGGCACAAAAATATTGGAGGTTTTGGCTGAAAGAAATTTCCCTGTTACGGAAATCCTGCCCGTGGCATCTGAAAAATCTTTGGGTAAAAAAATCATTTTTAAAGAAAAGGAATATGAAATTATTTCCCCGCAAAAGGCCATTGATGCTCACCCACAGGTTGCCATTTTTTCCGCGGGTGGAGAAACGTCTAAAACCTGGGCGCCACAATTTGCGGCAGCAGGCATAACAGTTATTGACAATTCAAGCGCATGGAGAATGGACCCGGCCATCAAATTGGTGGTGCCTGAAATCAATGCCTTTGCATTAACGCAAGAAGATAAAATTATTGCAAACCCAAATTGCTCTACCATCCAAATGGTGGCTGCATTATTTCCTTTACATCAGAAAAATAAAATCAGGCGGATTGTAGTAAGCACTTATCAGAGTGTTACCGGCACAGGTAAAAAAGCCGTGGACCAAATGATGAATGAAAGAAAAAATATTGCCGGTGAAATGGCTTATGCATACCCGATTGATTTGAACGTGATTCCGCAAATTGATGTATTCCTCGACAATGATTACACCAAAGAGGAAATGAAAATGATCAATGAAACCAGGAAAATAATGGGTGACGATTCTATTAACATTACTGCCACCACAGTGCGTATCCCTGTAATTGGCGGGCATAGTGAAAGTGTAAATGTAGAATTTGAAAATGATTTCGAAGTACAGGAAATAAAAAAAATATTGGCTGCATCGCCGGGAATTATTGTATTGGATGATCCAGGGAATTTACAATATCCCATGCCATTGACCGCACACAATAAAGATGAAGTATTTGTAGGAAGAATAAGAAAAGATTACTCTCAGCCGAACACAATCAATATCTGGATTGTAAGCGATAATCTGCGCAAAGGCGCTGCTACCAATGCGGTACAAATAGCGGAGTATTTATTGCAGCATGGAATGTTTGGCCTATAAAAAAAATGCGCAATTATTGTTGCGCATTTTTTTACAAAATTTATATTCTATTCCGCATCATTGATTTCGTCCAGCAATAATTTCGCCTCATCTTCATCAAAAGCTTTCAACTTATTATAAGCCTCCATCGCTTTATCTTTTTGGCCAAGGCCCATATAGCAATTGCCAAGATAATGGTAGCCCAAACTTGCCTCTTTATTTATTTCAATAGCTTTTTTTGCAGCAGTAACACCATCATTAAATTGCTCAAGTTTCAAGTAAGTATAGGCAAGTTCCTCAAAAGATTTTTGAGATTGAGGGTCATAGTCAACCGCTTTTAATAAAATCTTTTCGGCATTTTCATACTCTTCAATATCATTATATAACCAACCTAAGGTATAATAATAGGCTTTTGAATTTTCTTCATCGTATTGCATGGCCAACTCAAAATACTTTAGTGCATCGGCATCTTCAGAATTATCATAATATACATTTCCGAGGCCACGGTATGCAGTGCCATAATTCGGGCGATATTCCAATGCCTTTTTATAAGCTTCAATAGCGGCATCCCTGTTATTTAATTTATAATTTGAATAACCCATCTCCACAGATTTATAAGCACGGTCATCGTCATTATCCGGGTTATATTTATTTAAAAATCCCAAAGCATCATCATACTTTTCCAGTTCATTGCTACACCAGCCGGCCTGGTAATAGGCTTCATTATATGTAGCATCAACGCTGATGGCTTTTTTAAAAAGCGTGAGCGCTTCTTCATATTTCCCATCATTTTTTAAATCAATTCCGTTGTCACAGATTTCTTTTGCAGTTTGCGCCATTACAGTGGATGCAATTAAAAGAAAGGCGATAAGAAAAATATTCTTTTTCATAATTCATTATTTTAAATGCAAGATAGGGGCAAATTTGCCCCTATCATATACCGTTTTATGGGTATTTAAAAGCTATTAATTTTTATTTTCATTTTTTGCTTTCTGCTTCATTGTATCATTTGCTACAATGGCCAATTCCACACGGCGATTTTTGATGCGGTTTGCTTCACTGTCATTGGGATATTTGGGTTGGTTTTCGCCATACCATTTAATGGTAAAGCGATCCTGCGGTACACCTTCGGCCTGCAGGTAATTACTTACTGCATAGGCCCGCTTTTCGGAAAGTTGCATATTGAAAGCATCGGTACCGGTATCATCTGTATGGCCTTCCACGAGAATATTTGTTTCAGGGTATTTAGTAAAAACATCCGCAAGTTTATCGAGGCTTGCTTTTGCAGAATCGCTCAGTTCACTTGAGTTGATTTTGAATAAGAGTGCAGAATTAAAAGTGAGTTCAATGCCTTCACCTACCCGGTTTACTTCTGCATCAGGCACAGCGCCTTTAATTTCTTCGGCTTGCTTGTCCATATTGTTTCCAATAATATAACCTGCACCGCCACCTATGACAGCACCTAAAATAGCGCCCAATGCAGTATTGTTTTTGCCTGCAATAATTCCACCAGCCGCAGCGCCTGTTGCAGCGCCGATGCCTGTTGCCTTTTGCGTATTGTTCAAACTTTTACAACTTTGAAAAACCATTAATAAAAATACCGGGATATAGATTACTTTTTTCATCATGTTTATTGTTTATTTTTTTTAAATGTTATTTACAAATGGATAATTTTAAAAGATCAATGCCCACTTCCTGAACGCCATGCTCACCAGCATTTTTTATCATCCTGCATAATTGTTCTTTTTCGCCATCACTCATTTTAGAAGCCAATGTTTGCGCATCGGTTGTATTGTATTTTTGTTGATAAGATTTGATGCTATTCACGGTTTTTGCTTTCCATACATCTTTATCGCTTTTCCCATGATCCATAGCCATATCATAATACCTGGATGCTTCAGTAAATTTTCCCTGTTGCGCTTGTATATCCCCCTGCAACATATAAAAATCAGGATTGCCTGCATCCAGGGAAATGGCCTGTGATACACTGTTCATGGCATCTTCATACATTCCCTGCCCAAGGTTTATTTCAGCAATTTTTGCATAGATCGTTGCACGGTCCTTGACATTCCTGTTCTTTTCAGTCAATGCAATCACCGTATTAAAATCTGCTTTCGCATCAGTCACCCTATTTAATCCCAATTCTGCATTGGCTTTTTGAAATAGTATATCCACACTATTTTTATCAATGGAAAGGCCTTCTACGGCAGTGTTATACGCTTCTGAATATTGCTTCAAACCGTTTTGGGCTGCGGCTTTGCCTGCATATGCCCGTTCTTTTGCATCATATGCTTTACAATTTTCAAGAACCTGTGAATATTCGGAAAAAGCTTGTGCGTAATTCTTAGCACGCTGTGAAGCATCGGCTTGGGTAAGCAGGTTATAACATGAATTGGAGGTTGTGACAAGCCCACTTTTACAACCGGTTTGAATAACAATAAAAGCAATAAATGGAATGATTATTTTTTTAAAATTCATACTGAAATGTTTAAGTTGAATGATGTATTTACCAAAAGTGCAAAACACATGCCACTTGAGCCAATTTAATAATTAAACTTCAATTTGCAATGCCACAAAAATCAATTCCTTTAAATATTTTATCATCAATATATTTGCGCAGCTATGGATACAAAACCTACCCTGCATACAATATTATCGCCCGGCCTTTTGCACTTATACGATATCTCCAATAGCATCGTCGTAATCATTGATGTATTCCGCGCTACAT
>CAYXHX010000068.1:3823-10323 GCA_964464835.1 uncultured Chitinophagaceae bacterium
AGAATGTATTGACATTGGAAATAAATTGAACGCCATTACTGCCGGCGAAAGAGACGGTAAAGTAATTGAGGGGTTGCAACACGGAAATTCTCCTTCCGATTATCCACGATCATTCATTGAAGGCAAAACGCTTGTGCTTACTACAACGAATGGTACAAGGCTTTTACATCTTGCTACACTTCAAAAAGCAGCAGGCATTATCACAGGCTCATTTCCAAATTTTTCCGCAGTATGTGATTATTTATTGCACCAGGATAAAAATGTTGTATTAGGGTGTTCTGCATGGAAAGACCGTTTCAACCTGGAAGATACCTTATTTGCAGGCGCTGTGATTAAGCGAATTGGCAAAAATTTTTCCATACAATGTGATAGCAGCCTCATGGCTTCCGAAATGTATGCGTTGCATCAGCATGACCTTCCTGCTTTTATCCGTAAAACTGCACACTGGGAACGGCTTTCAGCATTTAACCTGCAGGCGGATATGGAATGGTGTATTTCTGAAAATGTGGCGAATGTCCTCCCGCTTTATACAAACGGTGTGATAGTAAAAGGTTAATTTATCAACGTTTATTCACATTTAATTGCATTCGTTTTTTATGCCCCGATGAATTGTTTTACTTTTGCAAAATTGGCCAAACCGAAACAGAATGGCTTTCATTTTTGAACATATTCATTGAATGGCTTTACCTATTCTCATTAAATACCTTTACAATAATGGCACTGATGAATCCATCAGGCGGGGAAAAAAAATCCACAACATGGGGAATGTTGAATTGGTGGATTATGATGCATTATTAAATGATGTGGCTTTCCGTGTAAAAGATGATTCGTATGCTACTTTTAATAAAGTATATATCAATCATTTTAACCAGGAAAAAAATATTTCACTGCGTTGCAGTTGCCCCTATAATCTCGGGGAAGTATGCCGGCATAAAGCCGCTGCACTTTTTCGTTTGCAGGAATTAATAGATAAAAATTTATTGGGTGAAAATGAACTGAGTTATGACCAGCGGCATACGGTTGTAAAAATGAAACGTTTGGATGTACGTACCATTAAAATGCTTGCCTCGCCACAGGATGTGGATATGGCAGATCATTTTCTTGTAAACGATGATGCAAAAATTATAGAAGCGAAGAATGAAAAAGTAATCGCCGAAATAAAAATAGATGGCAACCTGTATAAATTGCGTATTCAAAAAAATGAAGAACGCAATTTTGATACGAGTTGCACATGCCAGTCTTCAACAAGCCACCCGCTTTGTTTGCACAAAACTATTTTGTTGTTGCAATTGTCCAGGAAATTTGGGGCAGAATATTTCGACAGTATTCGCAACCTCGATCTTGAAAAAAATAAATTGCTTTCTTTATATGGCTATTCACTGGAAGATGATCTCAAAGGAAAATTTGAATTTTCCTATGTAGGCGGAAAACCATTTTTACGGATTTTGGACACATCCATCAGGCGCGTGGCTGCTATTTCTACATTGGTTGAAACATTGCCTGTTACTGATGTGGAAACAGTAGAAATCAATGAGCTAATTACTGCGCAAAAAATGGCCATTGTAGTCAGGTATAATTCCACACAATACCCTTTTCTTGAACTCAATGCGGTGCGCGGAGAAATGAATGAAGAAAATACATTTATCAATAATCCGGAACAATTAGACTTTTCAAAATTTATACCAACAGAGCATTTTTCAACAGAAGAAAAAAAAGCAATAACCATTTTACGTAAATGCCTTCCAATGGAAGTGGACCGTTACTTAAAAAGGAATTCTCCATTTAGTAGTAACTGGGAAAATATCATACAGCCGCATGATGAATCATTAGCGCCTGAAACACGCCTTTTGATTTTGGATTACCTGCAGCCAAAATACCTGCATTTGTTTCATGAATTATCTCCGGATATCCCGGTGTTTTATTTGCCAAAAGGCAAACCATTTTCGCCTATACATTTTTCTCCACTTTACATTTCGCAAAAATTAATTCAGCCTGTTATTTCCATTAAAAAAACAGGTGCTGCTTATGAAGTGGCTTGTGCCGTAAAATTGGAAGAAGGCTTATACAACATATCGGAAAATGAATTAGGAACGTCTGCGGTTTTGAAGATGCATGACAAGTTGTATTTGTGGCAACAGGCAGAGGATATGTTGCAGGCAGAAAAATTTTTACCAGACGGAAAAATAATAATCCCTGGTACAGGCTGGGAAGAAAGTTTGAAAAAAATTATTCTCCCGCTTTCAAAAAAATATACCATCGAACTAATCAATATTGAATATGAAGCCTGGAAAGATATTATGCCGGGCATCCATCTCGAATTGCGGGAACGCGGGGAATATTTATTAATCCACACAATTTTTTCTTATAAAGATTATATGGTACAAGAGGGCGATAAAGAAAAAATATTATATCCCTTCGGCAATACCCTTAACATTATTTACCGGAACATTCCCGCAGAAAATGCTTTCATGCAAAAGCTTGAATCGCTTCACACGCATTTTAAAAAAACAGATGAAGCGCATACACTTGCATTGAAAGGCTCAGAAGTTTTGAAAAACAATTGGTTCTTTTTATTTGCTGATGCACTAAAAGAATTAAATATTGATATAAACGGGTTTGATGCATTAAAAAAATTCAGGTTCAATACAGCGCGCCCTTCCACTAAAATCCATATCACAAACAGCATGGATTGGTTTGATGCAAAAGTGGATGTCCATTTCAATGGCAACAAGGTGAAAGTGGCGGATATTAAAAAAGCATTGGGCAACCAGGAACAATTTGTACAATTGGAAGATGGCAGCCTGGGCATTTTACCCGAAGAATGGGTACAAAAATACAGCTTGCTATTTCGCGTGGGAGAAGGAAAGATTGATGCATTAAAATTAAGCAAGTATCATTATAGTGTTATAGAAGACTTATACAATCAGCGCGACGAAAATGAATTGAGTATTTTGCTGGATGAGAAATATGACAGCATTAAAAATAATTATTCCATCAGTGAAATCTCAGCGCCGGAACACTTGCAACATATTTTACGGCCATACCAGCAAGCCGGCTTTCATTGGCTACATTATTTAAACCAGGTAAAATGGGGCGGCATTTTGGCGGATGATATGGGTTTGGGTAAAACCATACAGGCATTGGCTTTCCTGTATCACTACAAGAAAATGCATGGCGCTATAAAAGCGCTTGTTGTTTGCCCCACTACATTGATGTTCAACTGGGAAAATGAAATCAAAAAATTTACTCCTACACTTTCTCACCATGTGCATCATGGCGGTACAAGAGACCAGGCATTATTGCAAAAAGATGATGCAGATATTTTTATCACTACGTATGGAACATTGCGCAGCGATATAAAATATTTTAAAGACATATCTTTTGACTATCTTATTTTGGATGAAAGCCAGGCTATTAAAAATCCATTCAGTAAAATAGCAAAAGCTGTTACACTTTTGAATGCAAAAAATAAACTTTGCCTGAGTGGTACTCCATTACAAAATAATACGTTTGACTTGTATGCTCAGATGAATTTCCTCAATCCCGGTATGCTCGGCAGTATGGAGTTTTTCAAACAGGAATTTTCTATACCAATAGATAAATTGGGTATTCCGGAAAATAAAGAACATTTGCGTAAACTCTTATTCCCATTCATTCTCAGGAGAACCAAAGAACAGGTAGCCAAGGATCTGCCGGCAAAACATGAAGTGGTCGTGTATTGTGAAATGGGCAAAGTGCAACGCGATATTTATGATGCTTACCGCAATGAAATCCGTAGTAAATTATTGGGCGAAATGAACACACAAGGTGTTGGAAAATCTCAATTATCCATTTTGCAGGGCCTGATGAAATTACGCCAGATCTGTGATAGCCCGGCGATATTGAAAGAAGAAAAAGCGTTTCCGAATGAATCGGCAAAACTGGATGAACTTACCCGAGAGATCACGGAAAATATTGGGGATCATAAAGCATTGATTTTTTCACAATTCCTCGGTATGCTTTCGCTCATCAAAGAAAAATTGATTGAACTCGAAATTAATTTTGAATATTTTGATGGCAGTACTTCTGCGGCTGAACGCGAACGCGCCATTAATCATTTCCAGGAAGACAAGGCATGCAGGGTATTTTTGATTTCTTTAAAAGCAGGAGGGGTTGGGCTAAACCTTACCTCAGCGGATTATGTGTATATCGTAGATCCCTGGTGGAACCCGGCTGTAGAGCAACAAGCGATTGACCGCACGCACAGAATCGGCCAAACCAAAAATATTTTTGCATACCGGATGATTTGCACCAATACAGTGGAAGATAAAATTTTATTGCTGCAGGAAAAAAAGAAATCACTCGCTGCCGATCTTGTAACCGATGATAGTGGATTTATAAAAAGCCTGACAAAAGATGATATTGAATATTTGTTTAGCTAAAATATTTTTCAACTTCAAGTTTACATTTTTACACCCGCATAAATTGCTACCGGCAGCGTATTTTCTGCAGGCGGTATCGGGCAATTAAAACCTTCGGTATAAGCGCAATTCGGCTGATATGCTTTATTGAAATTGATGGTAATTTCCCCGGTTGCCGGAATCTCCAAATCTATGTACCGGCCTCCTCCATAGGTTTCTTTTCCACTTGTTGCATCCCGAAATGGGATGAACAAATAATTTTCAAAACCTTTCTTTTCTTTAAGATCAAGCGACTGATAAACATTCAGTGAGCAGGTTTTCCCATCTATTTGAAAAATTGCTTTCGCATATAAATAATATTTTTTCACTTTATGCGAGGAGGTTTCCATGGTAAAAACTTCCGTTGAATTTGTTTGAATAAACCTTGCTGGGACCACATAATTCAAATTCACCGGAAAGAATTGTATACCCTTAAATGATTTTCGTTGATCTTCTTTTAATGGGGAAATAATGGGGTTTGCAAATTCATCCTGTATTTGTTTTTGAAAAGCTGCTATATCTTTTTTAATCGCCGTTGTATCATGTTGTGCATATGCAGGTTGCATGGCAAATAAACCGAGCAACATCAAGATGAATATATTTTTCATTGTATGAATTTTTAAAATGCATTTTTCCACATCATGCTCTCAACCGGTTTATTGGGTTGGCCACTATATTTCGCATCTTTTTTCTCATTGTATTTCACTTCAATATGTCCGTCCACCGGGAAATAAATCAATTGTCCAATGGGCATCCCCGGGTAAATCCTTACCGGTTGTTTTACAGAAATCTCCAGGGTCCAGTTGCCGCAAAAACCCACATCGCCTTTTCCTGCAGTTGCGTGAATGTCAATGCCCAGGCGGCCTGTAGAAGATTTGCCTTCAAGAAAAGGAACATGCGCATGTGTTTCCGTATATTCTTCGGTTACGCCTAAATAAAAAACATGCGGTTGTAAAACAAAGCCTTCCTCAGGGATATCAAAATATTCTATGGTATTATGTTTTTTTGCATCAAGCATTTCATCTTTATATTTTGCCAGGCATTTTCCAAGATGCACATCATAACTATTGCTCCCCAAAAACTTCCGGTCGTAGGGTGAAATGACAATTGTTTTTTTTTCTATTTCTTCCAGAATCCTGGTATCGGAAAGGATCATGTTGTTTTGTTTAATGAAGCAAAAATATTTATTGCAAATAAAATACATTTGTGCTTTACTTAAATGCTTGTTAATAAAACGGGAATAAAACGTGCCACTTTTTTTTCAAAAAAATATTAGCCAGGAATCTCGTCTCGGTATTTGGCAAATTACTGAAGCAGAGAGTTTCTTTCTTCAAAAAATCAATCCTGTAAAATCCATCAATCACCCTTTAAAAAGAGTACAGCATCTTTCAGCCAATTATTTATTGACAGAATTATTCCCGGGATTTCCACAATCATCAATAAAAATCAGCGAATCCGATAAACCGTTTCTCCCCTCATGCGAATATTTTTTCTCAGTGGCTCATACAAAAAATTTTGCTGCAGCATTGGTAAGTACAAAAAATGTTGCGGGCATTGATATTGAACCGGTTTCAGGAAAGCCATTTCTGTTAAAAGATAAATTCCTGCAACAATATGAAATATTGAAAATAGGACAAGGCCATTTTATACCGGGCAATAAAAATATTCGCTTTACGATGGCATGGTGCGTAAAAGAGGCAATTTATAAATGGTGGGGAAAAGGCGGGATTTCTTTAAAAAATAATATTGAAATTTCGGGAATGGATCAGGAAACATTTTTTTGCCTTTTGCATGTAAATAATGCTTCAATTGCTTTGAATGTTCATCATTTGGCCTTTGGAAATCTGTGCCTGGCATGGGTTTTAGAAGACTGGAAGCATTGAAGTTTAAAGAATACCTATTTCAATTTTAGCTTTTAGCCAACTTTAAAAATTGTAGCTTGCAGCCATTCGCTTACATCATGCAAAGCATATTACATTTTACCGGAAAGATTTTCAAAATAATTTGGTATAATACTCAAAAATGGTTGGTGAATTCCGCTGTAAGTAGGTCTCCTACAGG
>CAYXHX010000069.1:0-6766 GCA_964464835.1 uncultured Chitinophagaceae bacterium
ATCCTTAAAGTTTGCTTAAATGATGAAATCAAAATGCAATAATGACACCCGCCGTATCCCCGGCGGGTGTCATTATTTTATCCCTTGAAAATTGATCTATCGGTAGGTGTCTCACCTACCGAAAAAATTCATAACTTTTCGTAAGAAAATTTTCTACAAACGCCAAGGGCAAATGGGAAATAACTTGTGTCTTTTCTTTACCGATTCTGTATATGGTTTTAAACATTTATTGGTAAACGATGTATTGAAACTCATTGCAATTTCTTCATTGAAATACTTAATACAAAAGCAATTTGCTAATTTCGGTAGGTGAGACACCTATCGAAATGTAAAAACAAAGCATGAAAAAATTAATTCGAAGTTCTATCCTTCTTCCATCAATAACATTCATGTTGTTTTTTACACAATACAAAAAAAGTATTGATAATATAACAATTATTTTACATGATAAATCTTTACCGGTAATTCAACAGTATATACAGGGTAAATGGAAGTTACAATACCAGACAGGAGGATTTTGTAGTACTTGTACTGTCTATCCAACTGATACAACTTTTAATTTATTTATGACCTTAACTGATGAAAGAATTGATTTAAAAAATAATTATTATCATACGGTAGATACAACGATAACATGGTCCTATATTCAAGTTTTTAGGGACTCTGCATACGCTCTAAATTTTACTTATTCTTCCGGTATTCCATTTACCCTTGTTCCAGACAGAATTCATAATGATAAGCTAGTTATATACCAACCTGGTCCTGATGGATTAACCTTTTATTACTCTGAGTCAAATTAATTGAAACCTTCTTTTAATTGAAACAACAACACAATAAAACACCCGCCGGATTCACGGCGGGCATTTTTGTTATCCTTTGAAAATTGCTTACCAAATTTTAATCCTTTTATCTTCCGGTACATACATCTTATCGCCGGGCTGTACATTAAATGCGGTATAAAAAGGAGCGAAATTCATCAATGGCCCATTCACCCTGTACATCGGCGGTGAGTGGGGATCTACATTAATGAGCATCCTCATATATTCGGGTTTTTCTTTTGAACGCCAAATTTGTGCGAAGCTGATAAAGAATCGCTGATCGGGTGTAAAGCCATCAATCTTCGTGGTGTCCTGCCCTTGTTTGGTCATTTTAAATGCATCATAGGCAATGCAGATTCCGCCAATATCCGCAATGTTTTCACCGGTAGTCAATGCGCCATTTACATGTAAAGAATCTAAAACTGTAAAGCCATTATACAAATCAACCACCTGCTTTGTCTTGGCTTTAAATTTTTCATTATCCTGTGCGCTCCACCAATTTTTCAGGTTGCCGTTTTTATCATATTGTGAACCCTGGTCATCAAAACCGTGTGTCATTTCATGTCCGATCACCATACCGATCCCGCCATAATTGATGGCATCATCTGCAGTAGGGTCAAAGAATGGAAATTGTAAAATACCTGCAGGAAAAACAATTTCATTGATGCTTGGATTATAATATGCATTGATTGTTGGCGGCGTCATTCCCCATTCGGTTTTATCTACCGGCTTACCCAATTTATTGATGTTATAATTATATTCATTTTTTGCAGCGCTCACCCGGTTTTCAAAATATTTTCCTTTATCAATTTCTACTTTAGAATAATCCCTCCACTTATCCGGATAGCCAATTTTTTTCAGGAAGGCATGCAGTTTATCTTTTGCAATTGCTTTGGTACTATCGCTCATCCAATCCAATTTATTGATGCGCGCTTCGAAAGCTTTTTCCAGGTTGTTCACCATATCAAGCATGCGTTTTTTTGCGTCAGCAGTAAAATATCTTGCCACATATAATTGGCCTAAAGCCTCTCCCAGGTTGCCATCCGTAGCGCGAACCATTCTATCCCATCTTGGTTTCATTTCCGACTGGCCACTCAGTGCTTTATTATAAAAATCAAAACTTGCCTGTACAAAAGGGCTGCTGAGTGCATTGGCATAATTGCTAATGGTATGTGCGCGCAAATATGCTTTCCATGTATCAATCGGCGTGGCGCTTAAGAGGTTATTTAATTTCGTATAAAATTCCGGTTGCTGCACGTTCACAGAATCTGTATTCATGCCTAAACCTGCTAAAGTACTTTTCCAGTCAAATGTAGCATCGGTTTTAGCAAGAGCATCTAATTTGATCATGTGGTAATTGCTCTCGGGATCGCGAAGTTGCACATTGGTTTTGTGGCTTCCGGCCATATCTTTTTCCAATGTATATACTGCCATTACTTTTTTTGCAGCAGTAGCCGAATCATCACCGGTGAGCGTGAATAATTTTTGTAAATAATTTTTATATGCAGTTACAATTTCCTGGGTCGCAGGATCTGTTTTAAAATAATAATCCCGGTCAGGAAGGCCAAGCCCCCCTTGTGAAAAAACGGCGATATTCATAGCGCTGTTTTTATCATCAGCGCCAATATATTCATTGAATAAAAGGCTATTGCCGTTTTTATCCTGTTCGGTTACAAACTTCATGATGCCTGCAGGGTCTTTGATGGCATCAATCTCTGCAAGTATCGGTTTCAGTGGCTCATAACCTCTTTTTTCAATTGTTGCGGTATCCATTCCGGAAGCATAAAAGTCCGCGACTTTTTGTTCGATGCTACCGGTTTTTGCAGATACTTTCGTAATGGAATCCAGTAAATGATGGAGGTTGTCTTTTGTATTGTTATATAAATCCAGGAAAGCGCCGGCATCGGATTCGGATGCAGGAATTTGCGCTTTATCAACCCATCCCCCATTTACATATAAATAAAAATTATCACCGGGTTTAATGGAAGTATTCATTGCTGAAGTATCCAGAAAAGGCTTTGAAGCAGTAGATGTACCTGTATTTTCTTTGCAGGCAAACAAGCAAATACCTGATGCAGCCAGAAGGGTTGCCAATAGCGAATTTGTTTTCATTATTGAAAATTTAGGCCGCTAAAGTAAAAAAAGAAATTTCGGATGCGTGAATTAATTGATAAACGGAATGTTAAACCAGGGCAATATCAAAGTGTACAAGTTCAACAAAATCATGAATGCGGATTGCAATATCTTCTTTTGTAATTTCTTTTAAACGTTCTGTACCAAACTTTTCTACACAAAAACTTGCCATTGCACTTCCCACGATAATGGCTGTTTTCATATTTTCATAAGAGATATCTTTTGTACGTGCAAGGTGGCCAATGAAGCCGCCGGCAAATGAATCGCCGGCGCCGGTGGGATCAAACACATCTTCTAAAGGTAAAGCCGGCGCAAAGAATACATTGTTTCCATGAAATAATAATGCGCCATGTTCCCCTTTTTTAATGATGAGGTATTTGGGGCCCATAGTGAGAATTTTTTTTGCTGCTTTTACAAGTGAATATTCATTGGATAATTGCCGTGCTTCGCTATCATTGATTAAAATAACATCAGACATACGCATGACTTCACGAAGATCATCCATAGCAGTATCCATCCAATAATTCATGGTATCCAATACAATGAGTTTTGGCCGTACTGTAAATTGTTCGATTACTTTTTTCTGCAGGGAAGGCATCACATTCCCCAACATTAAAAAATCAGATTCTTTGTACGCATCAGGTAATACAGGATTAAATTGTGAAAGCACATTTAGTTCGGTGACAAGTGTATCACGGGTATTCATGTCCATGTGGTAGCGGCCACTCCAAAAAAAAGATTTGCCATCGGGTACTATTTCCACGCCGGTTGTATCCACACCGCAATTTTTTAAATGCGATAATTCCTCTTGTGGGAAATCATTACCTACTATGGAAACCTGCTGTACAGGTTGATGAAAATGATTGGCAGAATACGCCACATACATGGCAGAACCACCAATAATTTTATCGGATTTTCCAAATGGCGTTTCAATTGCATCAAAAGCCATTGTACCTACTACTACTAAAGACATATTTTAATTTTTTTTAAAAAAAAGCAAACCTATTGTTTTTATGGGAAAATGAAAACAATGGTTCCAGGAATAAAAAAAGCTTCAAGAAGCTTCAGAGGAAAAAATCAATTTTTAATTCCGGCTAAAAAATTAAAACTTTGTATAACATATCTAAATTTAAAGGCCATGAAACCTTCATCAGACAAGCAAGAGAACTCGCCAAAGTATTACAGGACAGGGGAAGAATTTCTGGAAGCCCTAAATTCAGCTTTCGCCGCCTCTGGAATTACGGTGAGAGCGGAGATGGCGCAACCAGAACCTACCAACAACTCCGGGAAGGACACTTACCAAATACAATTTTTCCCGGAGAAATCAAAGGAATCGTAGCCGATATCCTACCTTAAAAGAAACCCAGGCGGAAGCCGCAAGGATATAAATTTGACTTAGAAAAATTTTTATCAAAATATGGAACAGAAATCACGGGGCATAGACACGCAACAATCAGAAACTCCTTTATCGAGGAGGGATCGTATGGTGGAATTATTCAGGGCGTACGGGATTCCATCAACAGACATGACGAAGGAATGGGAGGGCAAAGCATCAATAATGTTCACGAACAGAACCTCCGGGACGCCTACGAACTCGCAATTAAGCGAATCGGAAGACGCAGCGGCAACCGCGCTACATTACCACAATCTGCGAAAAGGTCATTAAAGCGCAGTGTATATAACTACATTACCAGGTATGGTAAAAAGTTGGAGCTTCATTATCCAAAACTGCATTAGGGAAAATCTACATTCACTACAGAGGGTTCTAAAAACTTTTACAAGGCATAAAATGATTTAAAAGTAGATAATTCTGCTGTGCAGGGCATATGAATCAAAATAAATTTGAAACCGCCTAAGCATTGCCTCTAAAACCATCTTTGTTTTTTACTTTTGCAGCATGGCTCGGATAAAAGCAACACTTGAACTCAGTCGAAAAGAACTCATCATGCGTTCAGCTGCCTCCTTGTTCAGGCAAAAAGGTTTTAAGGCTGCCAGCATGCGCGGCCTGGCTGAAAACGTAGGCGTTGAAGCTTCGAGCCTGTATAATCATATTCATTCCAAATCTGAAATTCTTAAAGAAATTTGTTTTAGGGTTGCTGATATTTTTATAACAGAAATCGAAAAAACTGAACATGCAAATATGCCGGCTTTGCAAAAGACAGAGCATCTCATTCGTTTTCATATCCAACAAATGATTGATAATTTCGAGTCTGTGTATGTAAGCGACCGGGAATGGCGCTATTTGCAGGAACCCTTTCTGTCTGCATTCCGCAAACAGAGAAGAACCTATCGCAAAAGGTTTGCGCAAATTATCCAGGATGGAATAGATAATACTGAAATTACACAAATTGACGCAGCAACCGCAGTATTAATTATGTTGCATGCAATTGGTGGAATTGAAGCCTGGCACCGCAGCAGGAATAAAATTTCTGCCCGAGAACTCGAAGAAAATATGGTTTCCATTTTAATCAATGGGCTTCAAAAAAAGAACGTTTAATAAATTTGATATGTCATTGCATTTTGAAAAACTTGCCGTTAAAGAAATAAGAGAAGAAACAAATGATTGTGTATCCATCACGCTGGAAATACCGGAAACATTGAGAGAATCCTTTATTTACAAGCATGGGCAACATTTAAATTTCCGCAGTTTTATCAATGGGGAAGAATTAAGGCGTACCTATTCTCTTTGTACAGCGCCTTATGAAAATACATGGAAGGTAGCCGTAAAAAAAACACTGAATGGCCGTTTTTCTACCTATGCCAATGAAACTTTAAAAGTGGGAGATTTGCTGGAAGTAATGCCGCCATCGGGTACATTTTCCACGCAAATTTTTCCAACACAAAAAAAGAATTATGTAGCTTTTGCTGCTGGCAGCGGCATCACACCAGTGATCTCCATTTTAAAAACTATTTTAAAAGAAGAGCCGTTAAGCACATTCACATTGGTGTATGGCAACCGCACCAAACAATCCATTATTTTTTTTGAAGAACTCGAAGCATTAAAAAATAAATACCTCAGCCGCTTCAATTTAATTTATTTATTAAGCAGGGAAAAAACGGAAGCCCCTGTGAATGACGGAAGGATTTCTTTTGACAAATTAAAAAGCCTGGAAAAACTTATCCGCTATGAATCTGTCAATGATTATTTTATTTGCGGCCCTGAAAGTATGTTATTTGTAGTGAAAGAATTTTTGCAATCACTTGGAGTGGAAGATAAAAAAATCCATTTTGAATTATTCACTACTCCGGGAGAAGATATAGTACAAAAACCTGTCATTAAAAAACCCGAGGCGGCAGGTTCATCCAGCAGTATTTCTGTAAAAATTGATGGCCGGTTTATGGATTTTGAAATGGCAGAAGAAAATACCAATTCCATTTTGGATGCAGCATTGGACCAGGGCGCTGATCTTCCTTATGCCTGTAAAGGCGGCGTTTGCTGTACTTGCAAAGCAAAATTATTGGAAGGCGAAGTAGAGATGAAAGTACATTATGGATTGGAACAGGAAGAAATAGATGAAGGCTTTATTTTGACTTGCCAAAGCCGGCCACTCACAAAAAAAGTAGTGGTAGATTTTGATATAAAATAAAATATTCCATCAGAAAGTTTCATGTCAGTTTTTCTTATTTGCTGAAGGCTACAACCAGCATACTTCCAGCAAATACAGCAGCAATTCCAAGTACAACACTTAGTATGGTATAGAAAAAGAATGTTCCATAATCGCCGGAACGAAGCAATGCCAGGTTTTCAAATGCAAAAGTGGAAAATGTAGTGAAGCCGCCACAAAAGCCGGTCATTAATGCAAGCCGCCATTCGG